>NZ_CAUVXP010000159.1:0-13795 GCF_963555955.1 Protofrankia sp. Cas3 | reverse complement strand
GCGCTGCCGGCTGAACTCCACGAACAGCGTAGGGGTGGCCATCAGGGCCGCGCCGCACGCCAGCGCCAGCGAACACTCCCCGGCCAGCAGGGCACGGATGGCCAGGTGCACCGCGACCAGCGACGACGAACACGCCGTATCCACCGTCAACGCCGGCCCTTCAAACCCGAACGAATACGCGATACGACCGGAGATCACGCTCGCCGAGCCGCCAGTAAGCAGGTATCCCTCGTAATCGGCCCGAGACCGCGCGATCAGTTCGGCATAGTCCTGCCCGTTGGCTCCGACATAGACACCGGTCCGACTGCCCCGCAGCAAGCGCGGATCGATCTCGGCCCGCTCCAACGCCTCCCACGACGTCTCCAGCAACAACCGCTGCTGGGGGTCCAGCCCTAGTGCCTCACGCGGCGAAATACCGAAGAAGCCGGCGTCGAAGAGGTCGACCCCTTGGATGAATCCGCCGTGGCGGGTGTACGAGGTGCCGACGCGGGCCGGATCGGGGTCGTAGAGGCTGTCCAGGTCCCAGCCACGGTTGGTGGGGAACTCGCTGATGGCGTCCGCGCCGGAGGCAACCAGGTCCCACAGCTCCTGCGGTGACGCCACCCCACCGGGGAAACGGCAGGCCATCCCCACGATCGCGATCGGATCGTCGGCAAGGACCGCCGCCGGCGCCACCGGACGATCAACATCGACCCAGGCAGGGTCGACGGCGCCCAGCAGCTCGGCCAGTAGGTGCGCGCTGACGGCGGCCGGCGTCGGATAGTCGAACGTCAACGTGGCCGGCAGTCGCAGGCCGACCTCGGCGCCAAGCCGGTTACGCAGCTCGACGGCGGTCAGCGAGTCGAACCCCATGTCCTTGAAGGCCAGCCCCGGGTCGATCGCATCGGGCGAGCCGTGGCCCAGCACCTCCGCGACCTGGGCGCGCACGACGGCCATGATGGCGTTCTCCCGCTCCCGCTCGGGCATCCGCACCAACCGCCGACGCAAGGCGTCGACGCTGCCCTCGCCGTCGCCGGCGTCAGCCTGGACGGTCCGGCGTGCGGACGGCACGCGGACGAGGCTGCGCAGGATCGCCGGCACCGCGGTCCGGTCGCGGCGTTCCCCAAGCGCCAGCCGGGCCGGGACGACCCTCGAAGTGCCCAGGCGCATGGCGGCATCGAACAGGGCCAGGCCGTCATCCTCCGACAACGGGACGACGCCCGCCCTGGCCGCGCGCCGGCGGTCGGCGTCACCCAACGCTGCGGTCATGCCGTCCGCCTGCTCCCAGAAACCCCAGGCCATAGACGTGGCCGGCAGGCCGGCCGCGGCGCGGTAGGACGCCAGCGCGTCCAGGTAGGCGTTGGCAGCGGCGTAGCTGGCCTGGCCTGCGGACCCGAAGGTCGCCGCCACGGACGAGAACAGGACGAAGGCGGTCACCTGTACCCCGGTGTCCCTGCTCAGAGCGGTCGTGAGCTCGTGCAGGTTCCACGCCGCCGTCGTCTTGGGACGCAGGACCGTGTCGATCCGGTCTGGTGTCAGGGCGTCCAGGACCCCGTCGTCGAGAACACCGGCCGCGTGCACCACCGCAAGCGATCGACCGGCAGTCACCGGCAGGGTCGCCAGCAGATTCGCCAGCGCAGCCCGGTCGGCGGCGTCGCACGCCTCGACGCGAACCGCCGCGCCCAGCGCGACCAGGTCGTCGCGGAGCCGCTCGGCGCCCGGAACGGCCATCCCGCGCCGGCTGAGCAGCACCAGATCACGCACACCGTGCTCGGTCGCCAGATGGCGCGCGATCCGCCCGCCCAGAGCACCGGTGCCGCCCGTGATGATGACCGTTCCGGCGGCGGACAACGGGCTTGTCACCTCGCCGCCGCCCCCGGACGCCCCCGGACGCGCCAGCCGCGGCACGAGCACGGCATCGCCCCGGATCGCCGCCCTGGGTTCGTCCGAGGCGAGCAGCCGGGTCAGTGCGGCGCCGTCGAGCGCCCCGGCGTCGAGGTCGACGAGGACGATCCGTCCGGGATGCTCGGCCTGGGCGGAAGCCAGCAGACCCCAGGCGGCGGCGTGCGGCAGGTCGGTCAGATCGTCGTCACCCTCGGCAGGCACGGCCCCCTGGGTCAGCACGACCAGCCGGGAGTCGGCGAACAGGTCATCCGTGGTCCATGCCCGCGCCAGGTCGAGCGCGGCGACAACCGCCTCACGGACATGGGACGGCCCCACGTCGCCGCTCGGCGGCAGTGGCGCCACAACCACGTCGGGAACGCCGCCGCGGACATCGTCGGATCGGACCACCGCGTCGTGGGCGGCGACCAGATCCGGGTGGAAGGCGGCGCCCAGGGCGTCCGCCACGGCCGGGGCGCAGGGGCCGGACCCGAGCACGGCCCAGCCCCCCGCCGGCGTCGCCGAATCGGTCAGCTCGGCCCGCACCCAGTCGACCTGGAACAACGCGTCGCGCACCGGATCATTCGCGGCGCGCAGCTGCTCGGGCGACACCGGCCGCAACACCAGCGAGTCGATCGTGGCGACCGGCCGACCGGCATGGTCGGCGACGTCGATGGACACCCGCTCCGCGCCCGTGCGGGACAGCCGCGCCCGGACCGCCGACGCGCCCGACGCGTACAGACGGATGCCGCTGAACGCGAACGGGAGGCGGGGCTGGTCGTCTTCGAACAGCTCGGTGAGGCCGATTGCGTGCAGCACCGCGTCGAGCAACGCCGGATGCAGACCGAACGTCTCCGCCTCGGCCCGCCGCGAGGCGGGCATCGCAACCTCGGCGAAGACGTCGTCGCCGGAGCGCCACACGGCGCGAAGGTTCTGGAACGCGGGGCCGTAGGAGTGATCGGCCTGGGCCAACCGTGCGTAGGCGCCGTCGACGTCCACCTCGGCGGCGCCCGGCGGCGGCCAGTCAACCAGTTCGCGGCCGCCGTCGCCCCCTGCGGCGGGCGACGCGGGCGCGAGCACACCGTCGACGTGCTGGGACCACGCTCCCTCGGCGTACTCGGCGCCATCACCGGCGTCGGCCGTCTGGAGGCGGGAGTAGACGCCGAAGGATCGGCGACCGTCTCGGCCGGACGCGCCGACGACGATCTGGACGTCCACCCCGCCCCGCTCAGGCAGCGTCAGCGGCGCCCGCAGGGTCAGCTCGTCGACGGCCGCCGACCCGACCTCGGCCGCGGCGTACGTCGCCAACTCGACGAACGCGGTACCCGGCAGCAGGACCGTGCCGAGGATCACATGGTCGGCCAGCCATGGCTGTGCGGCACGCGACAGGCGGCCGGTCAACACCAGCTCATCGCGGTCGGCGATCCGCACGGCGGCGCGCAGCAGCGGGTGCCTGGCGACGCCGAGGCCCGCGGAGGCGACGTCGGCCGCGCCGGACGCGGGCTCCAGCCAGTACCGGTCCCGCGCGAACGCGTAGGTCGGCAGGTCGACCCGGTGCCCGCCTGCCAGCAGAGGCCCAAGATCGGTCTTGACGCCGCGCGCGACCAGCCCGCCGAACGCGCTGACGGCGGCGACCGGCTCGGGTCGACCGGCGCGCAGCACGGGGATCGCCGCGACCTGGTCCGGCCGCTCGACGCAGTCAGTCACCATTGCGGACACGACGGCATCCGGGCCGACCTCGAGGAACGTCGTCACGCCCTCGGCCGCCAGCGTCCGTGTGCCGGCGGCGAACCGGACCGGTTCCCGCGCATGCGACACCCAGTACTCGGGATCGCTGATCCGCGCGGGGTCGGCGACCTGCCCGGTCACGTTCGAGACGATCGGTATGCGCGGCGCGCGGAACGTGACCGTCGCCAGCGTCTCGCGGAACGCGTCCAGCATCGGTTCCATCAACGCCGAGTGGAAAGCGTGGCTGACGGCGAGACGCTTGGTGGCCCGGCCCATCGCCGCGAACCGCGCCACCACGTCGAGCACGGCATCACGATCACCGGAGAGGACCACCGACGTCGGACCGTTGATCGCGCCGATTCCGACCGGCGAGCCGGCGCCGCGCTCCGCCAGCGCTTCGGCGACCTCGGCCTCACTCGCCTCGACGGCAGCCATGACGCCGCCCGCGGGAAGTTCGCTCATGAGCTGTCCGCGCCGCACGACAACCCGGGCGGCGTCCTGGAGCGACCAGAGTCCGGCGACGTGGACGGCGGCCAACTCGCCGATCGAATGACCCGCGACGAAGTCGGGTGTCACTCCCCAGGACTCCATCAGGCGGTACAGGGCGACCTCGATCGCGAACAGGGCCGGCTGCGCCGACGCGGTGTCGTCCAGCGCGTCAGCGGGGCCGGTGAACATCCGGTCCCGCAGGGACCCGGCCGAAGCCGCCCCGACCACCAGGGGATCGTCCATTTGCGGATCGAACGCCGCGCACACCTCGTCCAGCGCGCGGGCGAACACCGGGAAGGCCGCGGCCAGCTCCCGGCCCATGCCCACGCGCTGCGAACCCTGACCGGTGAACAGCACGGCCAACCGGCCCGGCGCCGCCCGCCCGCGTCCAGCGGACCGTTCGCCACGCGCGACGGCGGCGAGTCCGGCCGCCAGCTCCTCCCGATGCTTCCCGACGACGACCGCGCGATGCTCGAACAGCGTCCGGGTGAACGCCAGTGACCAGCCCACATCCAGCGCGCAGGGCACGTCCACCCGGTCGAGCCAGCTCACCAGCCGCGCGGCCTGCGCCGCCAGGCCCGCCTCGGACCTGGCTGACACCACCCAGGGCACGACACTGTCGTCGGCGACCGGGTCCGCCACGACCTCGACCGGCGCGTCGCTTGGCGCCTGCGCCGATGACGCCTCGGGCTCGGGTGCCTCCTCCAGGATCACGTGCGCGTTGGTCCCGCTGATCCCGAAGGACGACACCCCAGCCCGGCGAGCCCGGCCGTCCAGCCGGGGCCAGGAGCGCGCGGTGGTCAACAGTTCCACGGCGCCGGACCTCCACTCGATGCGGGGGTTCGGCTCGTCGGCGTGCAGGGTGCGCGGGAGTTCTCCAGCCTGCAGCGCCATCACGGTCTTGATCACTCCACCGACACCGGCGGCGGCCTGGGCGTGCCCGATGTTCGACTTCAGCGATCCCAGCCACAGCGGGCGTTCGGGCGCGCGGTCCTGGCCGTAGCTGGCCAATAACGCCTCGGCCTCGATCGAGTCGCCGAGCGGGGTGCCGGTCCCATGGGCCTCCACGGCGTCGATGTCGGCGGCCGCCAAGCCGGCGTCGGCGAGGGCGTCGCGGATCACTCGTTGCTGCGAGGGACCGTTCGGCGCAGTGAACCCGTTCGATGCCCCATCCTGGTTGGTCGCGCTTCCCGCCACGACCGCGAGGACGGGATGACCGTTGCGGCGCGCGTCCGACAGCCGCTCCAACAGGAGAATCCCGGCTCCCTCACCCCAGCCGGCGCCGTCGGCCGAGGCCGCGAACGACTTCGACCGGCCGTCAGCGGCAAGTCCGCGTTGCCGGCTGAACTCGATGAACGGTCCGGGGGTGGCCATGACGGTCACCCCACCCGCCAGCGCGAGCGAGCATTCCCCCGCTCGCAGCGCGCGCGCCGCCAGGTGCAGCGCCACCAGCGACGACGAACAGGCCGTGTCGACGGTGACCGCGGGACCCACCAGGCCCAGGGTGTAGGCGATTCGGCCGGACGCGACACTGCCGGAGCTGCCGTGCAGCAGGTAGCCCTCGAAGCCGGCGGGGACGGGCCGCAGTCGGGAACCGTAGTCGTTGTACATCAGCCCGGCGTAGACACCGACCGGCTGCTCCGCGACGGACCGCGGCAGGATCCCGGCGCGTTCGAAGGCCTCCCACGAGATTTCCAGCAGCAAGCGTTGTTGCACGTCGACGGCGAGCGCTTCGCGCGGGCTCATCCCGAAGAACGCCGGGTCGAACTCGTCGGCCTCAAGCAGGAACCCACCCTCGCGGACGTAGCTTTTACCCGGGCGGTCCGGGTCGGGGTCGTAGAGGTCCTCGTCCCAGCCGCGGGTGCGCGGGAAGGGAGTCACCGCGTCCTCGCCGGCTCTCACCAGCCGCCACAGATCCTCAGGGGACCGCACGCCGCCGGGATAGCGGCAGGCCATGCCGACGATCGCGATCGGCTCCCGACCACGGCGCTGGAGCTCCCGAAGGGCTTCGCGGGTCTGGTAGAGATCCGCCGTCACCCTCTTCAGGTAGGAAAGGATCTTCTTGTCGTCCGCCATCTGCGCGCCTCTCATGCGTTTCTCGGCCGCGGGTCAGTCAAGGTCGATGCCGAATTCCTTGCCGACGAACTCGAACAGCTCCTCGGGTGAGGAGGCTTCGAGCTGTTCGCGGACACCGCCATCGCCGGGGGCGTCGGCGCCGTTCGCATCCCACTGGGCCAGCAACTGCAGCAGCCGGGCCCTGGCCTGGTCCCGCTCGCTGGCATCGACGGCGCCCGCCGCCATCGCCGCCTCGAGCTGGTCGATCCTCGCCAACACCGAGACGTCCACGCCGCCGCCCGGGCCGGCCTGCGATCCGGCCGTCGACGCGGCGGCTGACTCGACCAGCCGGCCGCGAAGGTAGGTCGCCAGCGCCCGAGGTGTCGGGTAGTCGAAAACCAACGTCGCCGGCAGCCGGCGTCCGGTCGCCGCGTTGAGCCGGTTACGCAGGTCGACCGCGGTCAGCGAGTCGAAGCCAAGGTCGCTGAAGGCGCGTTCGTCGTCGACCGCGGACCGATCGGCACTGCCCAGCACGGTAGCGACGTTCACGCGGACCAGGTCGAGCAGGAGGCTGAGCTGCTCGACCTCGCTCATGGCCGCCAGCCGAGCCGGTAGGTCCGGCTCGGCGGCAGCCGCCACGGCGCCCGCGGCCCGCCGTCTGCGGGTGTCGACGAGGCCGCGCAGGACAGCGGGCAGCGCGTCACCCTGGGCCCGGAGCCGACGCAGGTGCAACCGCATCGGCAGCAGCCACGGCTCGGCCGGGTGCGCAGCCAGAGCCTCGTCGAACAGGGCCAGCGCCTCGTCCGTACCGAGGGCCGCAATTCCCGCGCGGGCCATCCGCTCGAAGTCGGCCTCGCCGAGACGCCCGGTTATCCCGGTCGCCTGTCCCCACAGGCCCCACGACAAGGTCACCGCGGGAAGACCGGACGCTCGCCGGTACACCGCAAGCGCGTCGAGGAACGCGTTGGCGGCGGCGTAGTTGCCCTGGCCCGCCCCGCCGAGCGCGGCTGCGGCCGACGAGAACGACACGAATGCCGCCAGGTTGTCCCGCCGCGTCAGCTCGTGGAGGTGCCAGGCCGCGTCGACCTTGGGTTTCAGCACGTCGCTCACCCGCTCGCCGGTCAGCGACGTGATCACGCCGTCGTCGGACAGGCCGGCCGCGTGCACGACGGCGGTCAGCGGACGCCCGGCGGGCACCGCGGCAAGCATGGCCGCCACCGCCTCCCGGTCGGCCATGTCGCAGGCTACGACGTCCACCTGGGCGCCCAAGCCGGCCAGCTCGTCGACGAGGTCGCCCACACCGGGGGCATCGAGCCCACGGCGGCTGGTGAGCAGCAGGTGGCGTACCCGCCACCGCCGAACCAGGTGGCGCGCGAGCAGGCCGCCGAGGACCCCGGTCCCGCCAGTGATCAGCACAGTTCCGTCCGGGTCCAGGCTGGGCGGCTCGCTCCCCTCGTGCCCGTCATCGGCGGACACCCGTTCCAGCCGGGGAACGAGCGGCGCGCCGTCGCGAACCGCTACCTGTGGCTCGCCGAGGCCGACGACCGCCGGCAGCGCGCGCCACGACTCATCCGCACCGTCGAGATCCACAAGAACGAACCGATCCGCGTTCTCGGTCTGGGCGGACCGAAGCAGGCCGAGCGCCGAGATCGGCGCCAGGTCCTGGGGCGAACCGGATCGTTCGACGCCGGCCCGAGTCGCGACGACAAGCCGCGACGCTTCGAAACGCTGGTCGGCCAGCCACCGCTGGGCGATGTCCAGCACCTGCCGGGCCGTGGCATGCGTGTCCGCGACGACGTCGCCGGTCAACGGCGGGTCGAATGGGAGGACGACGACAGGCGGAACGGGCGCGCCGCCGTCGACGGCCGCCGTGAGCGCCTGCAGGCTCGGGACGGTCTGGACGCCGCTGAGGGACGCCACGCCGTCGCCGATCATCACCCAGGAACTCGTGTCCGCGGGGCTAGGATCAGTCGACGCAGTTGACGCAGTCGCCGGGAGCGAAGCCCACGCGGAGGGTGTGACCCAGCGGATCCGGTACAGCCCCTCCGGACGTGCCGGGCGCCGAGCCTCGTTCGGCAGGTTGTCGGGCGCCGGTCGCCAGGCGAGCGAGTCGACGGTTGCGACCGGCGCCCCCGCGCTGTCCGCGGCGACGACGGACACCGCGCTGTCTCCCGCCGGACGGAAGCGGACCCGCAGCTGAGCCGCTCCGGACGCGTGCATGCTGACCCCCGACCAGGAGAACGGCAGCACCGGCCGCGCCCGGGCTTCACCGCCCTGGTCGGCGAGGTTCGGACCGGTGAGGCCGCGGATCCTGAGCAGCATGCCGTGCAGCGCCGCGTCGAGCAGGGCGGGGTGGGCGATGAAGGAGTCCGCCGCAGCCGCCGGCTCGTCGGGCAGGGCCACCTCGACGAAGACCTCGTCGTCACGTGTCCACAGCCGCCGCAGACCCTGGAAGGACGGACCGTAGCCATAGCCGCTCTCCTCGAGCAGGTCGTAGGCGTCGGCCACGTCGACCTCGGCGGCGCCGGCCGGCGGCCACTCCTTCAGGCCTTCCGGCGCCGGCCCGGCGGTCGGGACGAGGGCGCCGGTCGCGTGCCGCGTCCAGGGTTCGGATGGTTCGTCGGTCTCGCTGGCTACGGCCTCGCTCGAGACGGCAGTGTCCACGCGGGAGTAGACGGCGAACTCGCGGCGGCCCGACAGGTCAGGTCCGCCCACGACCACCTGCACCCGCACGCCGCCGTCGTGGGGGACGACCAGGGGCGCCGCCAACGTCAGCTCCTCGACCCGCGCGGCGCCGACCTGGTCACCGGCCACGACGGCGAACTCGACGAAAGCCGTGCCCGGCAGGATCGCCGTCTCGTCGACCGCGTGGTCGGCCAGCCACGGATGCGCCCGCCTGGACAGGGTGGCGGTCAGGACGATGCCGTCGCCGTCCGCCAGGTCGACGACGGCGGGCAGCAGGGGATGGCCGGTCGCTCGCAAACCGGCCGAGCCGATGTCCGCGGCCGCTGGCGCCGCCTCGCGGAACCGATAGGGCTGGCGGGCGAACGCGTAGGTCGGTAACGGCATGGTCCGCGCGCCCGTTCCGGCGAACAGGTTCGGCCAGGCGACCGACGCGCCCCGCACGTGAAGCTCGGCGACGTTGCGCAGGAACTGCTCCATGCCGCCGTCGTCGCGCCGCAGCGACCATGCCGTCGTCGCTGGGACGCCGACGTCCTCGATGGTCTCCCGAACCCCCGGGATGACGACCGGGTGGGGGCTGACCTCAACGAACATCGTGTGCCCGTCGGCCAACAGGGCGCGGACGGCCTCGTCGAGCCGGACGGTCTGGCGCAGGTTGCGGTACCAGTACTCCGCGTCGAGGGTGGCGGTGTCGATCAAACCACCGGTCACGGTGGAGTACATCGGGACGGAGCCGGCCTTCGGCGTCACCGGGGACAGCGTGTCAAGGAGCTCTGACCGGATCAGTTCAACGTGCGCCGAGTGCGAGGCGTAGTCGACGGGGATGCGGCGAGCCCTTACCCCCGCCCCGGTCAGTTCGGCGATCATCGCGTCCAGGGCTGCGTCGCCCCCGGACACCACCGTCGAGGCCGGTCCGTTCACCGCCGCGACCGCCAGGTCCGACCCCCAGTCGGCCAACCGCTCGCCGATCTGGGCGGCCGGTAGCGGGACTGACGCCATCCCTGCACCGCCGACCAGCGCGAGCAGGGCCTTGCTGCGCAGCGCCACCACCCGGGCGGCGTCGTCGAGCGACAGCCCGCCCGCGACACACGCGGCGGCGATCTCGCCCTGTGAGTGCCCGACCACAGCCGCCGGCCGCACGCCGAACGACCGCCACAGCCGCGCCAGCGACACCATCACCGCGAACAGCAGCGGCTGGACGACGTCCACCCGTTCGACGTCGGCGCCGGTGCCGCGCAGCGCGTCAAGCAGCGACCAGCCGGTCAGCGGGTCGAGCGCCCGCGCGCAGTCGGCCATCGACTCGGCGAACACGGGCGAGCCGTCGGCGAGGGCGAGCGCCATCCCCGGCCACTGGGCGCCCTGCCCTGGGAACACGAACACCACCCGGGGCGGGGACGCCGCGGCCACCCCGGTCACCACCTGCGGGGACGGCTCCCCGGCCGCGAGCGCGGCCAGACCGGAGGCCAGCTCGTCCGGGCCGCCGAGCACCACCGCACGGTGGGTGAAGGTGGATCGCGACGAGACGAGCGACCAGGCCACATCCAACGCGGCCGGGGAGCCGTCCCCGCGGCTGTCACCGACCTCGTCCTCGACGAGATGCGCCAGAAGGCGCCGCGCCTGGCCGGCGAGCGCCGCGTCGGTACGTGCCGACAGGACCCAGGGAACGATGTTCGCCGTGGACACCGAAACCGGCTCGGGTCGCGGCGCACTCTCCTGGGCCCGGGCTGGGGCCTCCTCCTGAGCCTCCTCGAGGATGACGTGCGCGTTGGTGCCGCTCGCGCCGAACGACGAGATGGCGGCGCGGCGCGGACGGCCGTCGCTGTCCCACGGCCGTGCCTCGGCGAGCAGGCTGACCGTTCCCGCCGACCAGTCGACGCGCGGGGTCGGTTCGTCCACGTGCAACGTGGCCGGCATGGTGGCGTGCCGCATCGCCATGACCATCTTGACCACACCGCCGACACCGGCGGCGGCTTGGGAGTGCCCGATGTTGGACTTCAGCGACCCGAGCCACAGCGGCCGGTCCGCCGGCCGGTCCTTGCCGTAGGTCGCGAGCAGCGCGGACGCCTCGATCGGATCTCCGAGGGCAGTGCCGGTGCCGTGTGCCTCGACCACGTCCACGTCCGCCGCGCCCAGCCCGGCGGCAGCGAGCGCCTGACGGATGACCTTCCGTTGAGAGGTGCCGTTCGGGGCGGTCAGGCCGTTGGAAGCGCCGTCCTGGTTGACCGCGCTGGCCCGAACGACCGCGAGCACCCGATGTCCGTTGCGCCTCGCGTCGGACAGCCGCTCGACCAGCAGCATCCCCACGCCTTCGGCCCAGCCGGTCCCGTCCGCGCCCGCGGCGAACGCCCTGCAACGGCCGTCGGTGGACAGCCCCCGCAGCCGGCTGAACTCGATGAAGGCGCTCGGCGTGGTCATCACGACCACGCCGCCGACGAGCGCCATGTCGCACTCGCCGGCCCGCAGCGCCCGGGCGCCGAGATGCAGAGCCACCAGGGACGACGAACAGGCGGTGTCGATGGTGACGGCCGGCCCCTCGAACCCGAAGGTGTACGACAGGCGGCCCGACATCACGCTGGCCGCGTTGCCCGTCATGAGGTAGCCGTCGAAGTCCTCGGGGCGGCCCGGCAACAGGTCCGGGTAGTCCTGCCCGCTGGAACCGACGAAGACGCCGGTGCGGCTGCCGCGCAGCGCCGTCGGGTCGATGCCGGCGTGCTCGATGGCCTCCCAGGACGTTTCGAGCAGAAGCCGCTGCTGCGGATCCATCGAGGCGGCCTCCCGGGGGGAGATGTCGAAGAAGTCCGCGTCGAACGCGAACACGTCCGCGAGGAAGCCCCCTCGGCGCGTGTAGCTCTTGCCCGGGGCGGCCGGGTCCGGGTCGTACAGCTCGTCGAGATCCCAGTCCCGGTCGGCGGGGAACTCGCTGGTCGCGTCGGTCCCGGACGCGACCAGACGCCACAGGTCGTCGGGTGACACGACCCCGCCGGGGTACCGGCAGGCCATGCCGACGACCGCGACTGGTTCGTCGACCGCCGCGGGGACAGCCCTCGCGCCGTCGCCCGCGGCGCCGTCCCCAATGTCGTCGGCCGCCCCGGTCGCGGTCTCGACGAGGCGGGTCGCGAGCGCGACCGGCGTCGGGTGGTCGAAGACGAGGGTTGGCGACAACGTCAGACCGGTCGCGGCCGTCAGGCGGTTGCGGATCTCGACCGCGGCCACCGAGTCGAAGCCGGCGTCCCGGAAGGTACGGTCGTCCCGCACGGCGGCGGCCGAGTCGTGCCCGAGGACGATCGCGACCTGCTCGCGTACCAGGTCGAGGGCCATCGCGATCCGCTCGTCGCCGTCCAGTTCCCAGAGCCGCGCCGCCCAGGCGCCGCCGGCCACGGGCGGCGATCCCGCGGTCGGGCGGTCGGTTCGCGCGTCGGGCAGGTCGGCGAGCACAGGGCGCGAGCGCGCCGCGGTATACGTCGGGACGAAACGTGGCCACTCGATGTCGGCGATGACCGAGAATGGCGCCCCACCGGCGACCGCCCGGCGCAGGCCGGCGAGTCCGAGGTCCGGATCAAGGCGGTTGATGCCCGGACCGTGGGTGGCGGCCTCGTCCCACGGCCCCCAGGCGATCGCGGTCGCCGCCAGGCCGCGTCCGTGCCGACGGGCAGCGAGGCTCGCCAGGTGGGCGTCCGCCATCGCCTGAGCGCTCTGGCCCAGCGAGCCGAGCACGCCCACAAGGGAGGAAAACAACACGAACGCCGTGGCCGGGCTGTCGATCAGCTCGTCGAGGTGGGAAGCTCCGCGCAGCACCGCCGTGAACGCGGTGTCGATGCCCGCGGCGTCGTTGCTCGCACCGTCGACGCCGACGAGGTGGATGACGGCGTCGAGCTGGTGCCCGTCCGCGGTGAGTCGGCGAACGACGTCGGCGAGGGCCGGCCGATCGGTTACATCACAGGCCAGCGCGGTCGCCCGCACAGCGACCCCGGCGAGCTCGTCGATGAGCGCGCCCGCGCCTGGGGCGTCAGGACCTCGGCGGCTGACGAGAGTGATCTCTTCGGCGCCGTTGGCGGCGGCCCACCGGGCCACCCGCATACCCAGCTCATCGGCGAAGCCGGTTATCAGCACGCTGCCGCTCGGCCTCCATCCGACGCCCGAAGCGCCGCTCGCCGCCGGGTCATCGGCCGGGGCCCGAACCAGCCGGCGAGCGAAGGCGGTCGGCTCGCGGACGGCCACCTCCTCCTCGCCGCCGGTCAGCGCGCGGACCAGCCGCCCGGCGACCGCCTCGGACGGTGCCTCCGGAACGTCGATCAGCCCGCCCCAGACGCCGGGCCGTTCCAGAGCCTGGACCCGGCCGAAGCCCCAGAGCATCGACTGATCCGGGCGTGGGGACCCTTGGGCGGGATCATCCGGATACATGGGGTCTGCGGGCGCGCCTCCTGTCGTCACACACCAGATCGGCGCGTCGATCTCCGCGACGTCGATCGCGTCGACCAAGGTCATGGTTTCGGCGACCGCCGACGGAAGGCTCGTCATGCCGGCGGCGATCCCCGACGGCCGCAGCGCCAGGAGCGAGACGACCGCGACCGTCGGTTCCTCGCTGACGGCGGCCCGCAGGTCCCCGGCGACAGTGTCGGGATGTAGCTCCAGCCGACGCACTCGCGCGCCGTGGGCTCGCAGCGCCGTGTCGACGGCATCCAGCCAGGGATCGGACGTCATTCCGCCCGGCACAACAAGGATCACCCGGCCGTCCAGGGCGCAGCGGGCGACGTCGGGGATCGGGCACCAGACAACCTGGTAGCGCCAGCCGTCCAGCGCCGCGTCCTCGTCGCGCCGGCGGCGCCATGACCCGAGCGTCGTCAGAGTCGTCTCGACCGCGTCCGCGTCGCCCACGCAGAGCTCGGCGGCCAGCCGCTCGGCATCGTTCGCCCGCACTGCCTGCCACAGGCCGGCCTCGGCGGAGTCGACGGAGGCGCAGCGGCCGCGGGGCTCGTCGGAC
>NZ_CAUVXP010000158.1:0-13934 GCF_963555955.1 Protofrankia sp. Cas3 | reverse complement strand
GTGCCTTTAACGAGCGGCGAGCCAGGTGACAAGTAACCCGCCGGTAGCTTTCAGATCGAAGGTCGGCCCCTCGCCGGGATGTGGCGAGGGGCCGAGTTGCGTAGTGGCGGGGGTGTTCAGGCCGCGGCGGGCTCCGGTTCGGGGTCCGGGTCCTGGGGGACGGGGTGGGCGAGTTGGAGGCGGCTGCCCATGTTCAGCCGGACCTCGCCGTAGGGCTGGATGTGCATCCAGAAGAGCGGGGTCAGGGCCCGTTTGTCCTCGTCGGTGAGGAGGTTCGCCCATTCGGGGTCGGCGAGCATGTCCTGGATCATCAGGGTATTGACGAAGACGAGCGCCGTTTGCAGGAGGTGGAGCGCGAGGACGGATAGTTCTTGCTGGTCACGTCGGTTGGAGGAGAGTTCGCCGCTCTTGCCGAAGAAGATGATGTCGTTGGCGCCGTTCCAGCCCTCGACGACGTTGAGACCTTCCTGGATCTCGCGCTGGAGGTCGCGGTCGCGCAGGTAGCGGGCGACGAAGATGGTCTTCTGGGCTTTTCCGACCTCCAGCATGGCCTGGTAGACGGGGTGGGAGGCGGTGCGGGTGAAGCGCCGCAGGATCGCCTCGGTGGAGGCGGTGCCGACCCGGATCGCGGTGGCGTACTTGATGAGCTGGTCGTAGTTGTTCTCGATGACGTCCCAGCGGATCGGGCGGGTCATCGCGTCGGCCAGGCGCTCGTAGGTGTCCTCGTCTTCGCGGCCGGGCCGGTAGAGCTTGACCTTGTTGATCTGCTTAATGCGGGGCAGCAGGTCGTAGCTCAGGAGCCGCGTGAGGCCGAACCCGATTTCCGACTGGCCGTGCGAATCGACGTAGTTGCCCTCGGCCTGCATGGTCGTGGCGTGGCGCATCATGCCCTCGATCGCGGCGGCGACCTCGGAGGCGGTGCAGTTGAGAAGTTGGCTGTGAATGGCCATCGAGCCTTTTTCGATGTGCCAGTACACGAGGACGCCGCGGCCTCCGTAGCGGGAGTGCCACTCGGTGAAGATGTTGCGGTCCCAGGCTTTGAAGTGTGTGGAGTCCGAGGCGACGGTGGTGGTGCCCTGGCCCCAGACCGTTTCGGAGCGGGCGGCGAAGGTGGCGTTGGCGATCTCGACTCCGGCGGCTTTGAGGCCGACGGCGGTCAGGTAGCGGCGGGCGGTGTAGCGGAGGTCTTCCTCGGTGTGCCCGTGTTCGCCGGCCGCGACCGAGCTGATCCCGGAGTTGGTGCCGTACGCGTACGCGATCAGCAAGAGACGTTCCAGGAGCTTGGCTTCGTCGATGGCCTCGCGGGTGCCGGCCGGGGCCATGGCCTTGAGCATCCCGGTGCGCAGGGCGGCTTCCTTGAGGATGTCGATCAGGGCGACGGTTCCCCATTTCTTGCGGATCGCCTTTTTGAGCTTGCGCAGGTTCTTCGGTTCTTTCTGCGGCTCGGGGTCGGTGAACTTGATCGCGCCGTTGCGGTGCTTGCCGCTGATGGTGACCCATGGCAGTTTCGGGAGCTTGGTGTCCAGCGCGCCGAGCTCGGCGCGCATCTCGGCCTGGAGCTGGGCGGTGAAGACCTTGCCGTCGCGCGGCTTGTTGAGCTTCTCGTAGTACTCCGCTCGGTGGACCTCGAAGTCGTCGGGCAGGTCGTCGTCGGGGTTGCGCCACTTGTCGGCGCCGACCACCCAGATCTCCTTGCAGCGCAGCCTCTCGCGCAGGGCCTGGAAGACGCACGCCTCGTAGACGGTGCGCATGACGCGCTTGGGCCCCTTGTCGGGGGTGAAGATCGCGAACTCCATCCAGTCCTTGCGTACGACGCCGTCCAGCGGGATGGTCTCGCCCAGCGGCAGGTAGGTGGTGGAGGAGTCCCTATGCCGCTCGATCAGCTTCAGGGCCTCCATGACGGGCTTGTGCTGGTCGTTGGAGGAGCGGAAGTCGAGCACGCCGAGCAGCTTCATCAGCCCGCTGCGGTAGTGGTTGGAGTAGGAGGACTTGAACACCTCCCGCTTGCTGCGGGCGAACTCCGCGTTCGTCGCCTTCATCTCGGCGACCAGGTCCTTCAGCGTCTTCTCCCCGCCGGCCGCCGGGAAGACCACCGAGCGGACTGAGCCGTCCGGGGCGCCGAGCGAGGCGGCGGCGATCTTCCCGAGCAGTCCCGACTTGCCGCGGACCTTGGTGAACTCGGCGACGAACGCCTCAGTCACCTTCTTCTCCGCCCGCGCGTTGATGCGGTGCACGGTGGAGTTCAGCAGCTCCACCAGGGTGTCGGTGATCTCCCGTTGGCGCTGGAACAGCAGCGCGGCCAGGAGAACGTGCCGCACTGGGGCGTCGAAGCGCCGCAGGTGGCTGGGCGAGGACGCCGACGCTCTCGCCCGCCAGGCGCCCACGACCTGCACGCCGATCCCGGTGAACACCTTGGCCGGGACGCCGACGGCGCGGACCTGCTTGAGCTTGGATATTTCGTCCAGCAGTGAGTTGAGACTGACGTTGCCCGGATGGGACTTGATGTCCGCCAGGACCGATTCCACGTCTTTGTCTTCGTCGTCCTCGGCGGTGTCGTCGTCCTCCGCGCTGGTGTCGCCCTGGGCGACGTTGTCGCCGGTCGGGTCGGTGAAGACCAGCGCGTCCAGCCGGCGGGGACAGTCCTCTGCCCGTGCGAGCCGTGCGGCGACCTCGGCGATGGCCCGCTCGTCGGCCTGGTGCAGCGCGGAGCGGATGATCGTGGTGACCTGGGCCGCGGTCGGCGGCTCGATCAGGTCCACGCGCATCTGCCGCAGCAGCTCGGCCCGCACCTGCTCCTCGCGGCGTTCGTCGTGCCAGATCACGTCCACCAGGTGCGAGACGAGCTTGACCAGGTCGGTCTTCGTGCACTCATGCCAGCCCGTCAGATCCCGCAACTCGCTGCGATGCCGTTTCGCGGCGCGTGAGGCGAAGTCGTAGAACCCCAGCTCGGACGCGGCGACGCCGACCTGCTTCGCGACGTGCTCGACCGCATCGGGCGGCAGTTCCAGGCGCATCCGGGGAAACCGGCCGCGCCAGGTCAGGAACTTGAGCTGGACGGCGAAGCCCAGCCTCGTGGCCCCGGTCTTGTTCCGTAACCAGCCCGCCTCGTCGCCGGACAGGGTGAAGTGGTCCACCACCCCGTCCAGACCCAGTTCCCGCCCCACTGTGCAGCCCCTTCCGCCCGCCCCCGTGATCGGCATTCGGGCTGGACGGTAGAGGCGCCGCCGTACACCGGGCACGGATATCCGCGAAGCAGCCCGTCGAGGAGTGCGGACCTGGTAGAGGCGCCCGGTCAGCCGACGGGGATGATGTACGCGCGGGCGAAGTGGGTGCTGATGGCCGCCTCGTGGAGGTGTCCGGCGATGGCGCGGTCGCCTTCGACGCCCATGACGACGTGGAGGTGGAAGAAGCCGTTGCGGATCTCGCCGGTACCGGTCATCTCGCCGGGCAGGTCGTACTTGGTGATCGTGTCCTTGAGCGCGTCGCCTTCGGGCATGGTGGAGACGGTGAAGGAGTCGGCGGCCCCGATCAGGGAGACGATCGCCGCGTCGGTGACGCCGGCTGCGGCGGCCTGGCGGTTCAGCTCGTCGACGAGCTCACCTTCGGGGACTTCAAAGACGATCATGCGGGACTCCGTCCGATCATGGGGCTCAGCTCCCGCAGCATGACCGAGGAGCACCAGCGGGCGCCAGAGTCCCGGGGGTTGAGGGCTTCCTTGGCGAAGCGGGCGGCGAGGAAGTCCGCGCGGCGGGCGTAGGCGGCGGGCTGGGAGGCGATCCGCCCGGCGGTCGTCCAGTCCACAGCGCAGACGCGGGAGGTGACGGCCGTCAGGTAGAGGTGGCGGACCTCCTCGTCGTGGGCCAGGACGCGGGCGATGTCGTCGGCCTGGCCCTGGCCGGGGACCTTGGCGAGGATGCCGGCGGCGTTGACGCGCAGGATCGGGATGCCGCCGTCCAGCATCCACCGGCGCAGGTTCGCGGTGGACGCCTTGTCCGCCAGTGACGCGGTGACGATGTCCGCGCCGTGCGTGGTCTGGACGCGGGCCAGGGGGCCCGGATCGCGGCCGGCGATGCTGGCCGCCAGCTCCGAGGCCAGCGCGCCGTGTCGATGCCCTCGCGGCCGTACGCGTCGCGCTCGGCGGCCTGGCGCCGCAGGCCGGCGCCCGGCCGGTGCCCGCGGTGTGGGAGACGACGTAACTTCCGGCGCTGGTCCAACGCCTTCGCCCGCACCCGCGTGGACGGGCTGGAGCTGTCCACCGAGGACCGTCTCGTCTACCAGCAGGTGTTCGACCCGGCGTTCGGTGAGACGTGGGCGGCCTATCTCGAACACCGCTCCCTCCACCCCGCCGGCGGCGGGCCGGGCCTGCCGCTTGCGGAGCGGCTGGCCCAGGCCACCGGCGGTGATCTGCCCGCCGACCGCGTGTTCCACCCGGCGGTCGACCTGCGCAACGAGCGTGCCGTGGCCCTGCTGCTGGCAGGCGAGAGCGAGCAGGACCGCCGGGCGGTCGCCCGGTACGCGGACGCCCTCGCGCGCGAGCGCCGCAGCCGGCCCGGGTTCACGGTCGCGGCGGTGCGCGACGACCTCGCCCGCCGGCTCCTGCTGCGCGTGTGGCGGTGCCCTGAGCAGCACTTCGACACGGAGGCGTCCGCGCGCGGGCTGGTCAGCGGGGCGCGCGCCGTCGAGAGGGCCAAGCGGCTCGTACCCGGGCTGCTGGACGAGATGACCGAGACTGCCGAACGGACGGAGACGGCCAGTGTTACGCGGTGACGGCCTGGTGGCGCTGCCCGGAACGGTGCGCGCCCTCACCCCCGAACAGACGTGGGAGGCGGTGGCCGGACGTCTGCCGGAGTTCGGCATCACCCGGGTCGCGGACCTGACCGGCCTGGACTGCGTCGGGCTTCCGGTCTTCACGGCGATCCGGCCTGCCTCGCTGACCCTGAGCACCTCCCAGGGCAAGGGCGCCACCGGCCTGCTGGCGAAGCTGTCGGCCGTGATGGAGGCGATCGAGCTGTGGCACGTCGAGCAGCCGCTGCCCGTCGCCGCGTACGGCCCGGCCTGCGAGGTTGCTCCGGGCTGCCCCGTGACGGCGCTGCCGCTGACCGTCCCCTGCCCCGCGCACATCCTGGCCCGGATGGTCTGGGAGTGGACCTGTGGCACGGGCTTGGTGGGCGGCGAGAAGGTGCTGCTGCCGGTCGATCTGGTCCGCCGCCGGGTACAGCGGCCCCAGTGGAGTCCGGATCTGCTGCGCGCGACCAGCACCGGCCTGGCCTGCGGGAACAGCAGGGACGAGGCGCTGCTGCACGCGCTGTTCGAGGTGGTGGAGCGGGACGTGTTGTACCGGGACGGGCAATCCGGCGGGCGGCGGCGCACCCTCATCGCGCCCGGGACGGTCGAGGACCCCCACGGACGGGAGGTGGTCGACCGTCTGGTGGCCGCGGGCATGGCGCTGGAGATCGCGCTGGTGGACGGCCCGATGGGCCGGCCAGCCCTAGACCATCAACGCCGAGACCACCCCCGGCGAACTGCAGGCGGCCCTGGCCAAGGTTCCCGCCAACCGGTTCGCCCCGCTGCAGTACCTGCTGCAAACCGGTGCTCTGTCGCAGCGCGGCAGCATCCACGTCCTTCGGCTGGCATTTCACGCTCGCGGACCTCTCCGACCACCGCCGGCCCACCACCGACGATGTGGCCGAGGCGATCCGGCTGCGTACCGGACAGGAGCCGTGATGGTCGACCTCGACCAAACCCGGCGGGCCCGGGCCTACCTGGCCTGGCTGTTCGAACCCACCGACCCCGGTTTGCAGAGCCTGGTCGCTCTCCACGGTCCGGCGGCCAGCGCATGCGGCCGGCATTGCCGAGTCGGCAAGCCTCAGAGGTCCTCAGTCCTCAGTCAGCCGTTGATCTGGTGATGTTGAGTTCAAGGCTGAGCGGGGGGCAGCGCCGAAACCGCGACCGGTCGGCTGCTGGAAGCGCCTCAGGCCGAGCGGAATCGGCTACCTGGTACGAAGACCGTCGCAGACGACCGTGATCACGCGGTCGAGCGCGCTGGTGTCGGCTGGGTCGACCTCCCGCGCAAGGCAGCCGCTCATCAACGCTTTCACGTCGGCGAAGGTGATGCCACCCCGTACCGCGCCAGCCCGTTGGGCGGCCTTCAGCATGGCGTGCAGCCGGCCCGACACGTCGCTGCCGGCGTCGACGCCGGCCGACTCTATGTCGAATCCGGCACCCGCCAGCGACTCCGCCAACCCACGGTGGTCGGCGCCCTCATGGATGAGCGCGGCGAAGAAAGTGAGGAACGCAGTCCCCGGATCCTCCCTCGCCGTAAGGGCGTCCGCCCGGGCGGTGAGCAGCGCCATGCGATCAAGCAGAACCGCCGCGAACAGCGCCTCCTTCGTGGGAAAGTGGCGGCTCACGGTGCCGGTCCCCACCCCCGCACGTCGTGCGATCTCGTGTACCGGCACGGAAAGCCCCTCGGCGGCGAACATTTCCGCCGCCACCCGCAGCACCAACGCCCGATTGCGGCGAGCATCGGCGCGTGGTGCCCGCGCGGGCTTGGTCATCGTGCTTCACCTCTTCTGTACAAGCGGGATCAGCGTACCGTATATTCTCATCCGGGATGGCCGTCCCGACTATAAGCGATCATAAGGGGAGCAGCATGACTGGATGGACCGCCACCGACGTCGGTGACCAGCATGGTCGCACCGTCGTCATCACCGGCGCCAACGGCGGCATCGGCCTCGAAACAGCCAAAGTATTCGCGGCCCGGGGAGCTTCAGTCGTACTGGCCTGCCGCGACCGCGGCAAGGCCATGGCGACGGCCGCCGCCCTGCCCGGCGGGAACGTCACCACGGTCGGCCTGGACCTGGGCTCACTCGCCTCGATCCGCCACGCCGCGGAAGAACTACGGTCGCGCCATTCTCGCCTGGATCTGCTCATCAACAACGCCGGGCTGATGATGCCGCCGCTCGGACACACCGAGGACGGATTCGAACTCCAGATCGGGATCAACCATCTGGGCCACTTCGCCCTGACCGGTCTCCTCCTCGACCGGCTCCTCACCACGCCCGGCTCCCGCATCGTGACTGTCAGCAGCAGCGCGCACCGCCAGGGGCGCATCGACATCGACGACCTGCATTTCCAACGCCGCCGATACAAGCCGACGACCGCCTACAGCCAGTCAAAACTTGCGAACCTCTTGTTCACCTACGAACTCCAACGCCGCCTCACCGCGGCAGCGGCCAACCCAATCGCGGTCGCGCTCGAACCCGGCATCATCTCGACCGGCCTCCAACGCCACGTCTCCGGAGCGATGGCCTTCAGCGTCGCCGTCCTCGGGAAACTCATCGGCCAACCCGACACCGCAGCAGGCGCGCTCGCCACCCTGCGTACCGCGACCGACCCAGCCGTCAAGGGAGCCGACTACTATGCACCCGACGGCCGGATTCTGAACGCATCAGGCCATCCTGTGCCGGTCCGATCAAGTTCCGCGTCACATGACGCCGACACCCAGCGCCGATTGTGGGTGGAGTCGGAGCGGCTGACCGGCGTGACGTACTCCTTCAACAGCCGGTCCGACGCGGGCACAGCCGCATGACGCTCCGCTGACTTCTCAAGATCGCGGCAATCTACCTCGGCGCCCCTTGGCGCCGCCTCGCTGCTCATTCCGCGGGCCGCATCGTCCGGCCTAGGTCATCCATTAACACCTTTCGATGTGTTCGCGGCACGGCGGCCGGTCCGGCTCGGGCGGAGTCGCGACGGTGAAACGAATTTAGGGGAGAAGTTGAAATGCCTGATTTTTTCGAGATCCTTGGCACCACGCGATCAATGCGGCGGTTAAAGCCCGACCCGGTGCCGGACGAGATGATCAAGCAGATCCTGGAAGCCGGGACGGCTGCGGCCAATGGCGCCAACAACCAGACCTGGCGTTTTCTGGTGATCAAGGACCCGGCGATCAAGAAGGCGGTGCAAATCTGGTATAAGAAGGCGTTCGACGAGGTCATCGGGCCACGTTACGCCACCAGTGCGCCGCCGCCGGGCATGACCGCGGAGAGATACACCCGCCAGCGCGGTGCCGTGGAATACCTGACGGAGCATTTCCATGAGGCGCCGGTGTGGATCGTTGCCTGCCTGAAGGACGGGGCGAACCCGACACGCGGCGCTGGCGCTTCGATCTATCCAGCGGTGCAGAACATGCTGCTGGCAATCCGCGCGCTGGGTCTGGGATCGACGCTGACGGCGCGGCACTTGATGCACGAGAAAGAGGTCGAGGCCGCGTTGGGGCTGCCGCCGGGCGTGCATTCCTACGCGATTTTGCCGATCGGTTACCCGATGGGGAAGTTCGGCCCGGTGGGGCGGGGCAAGTTGTCCGACTTTGTCTATCTGGACAAATGGGAGCAGCCATTTCCGGCAGTCGCGGAGAGCTGAGATTTCACACCACGGCGGCGGCGCGGGACTCCCGGCAAGGGGGCACGCTCGCCGCCGGTGGCGTAACGGTTCGGTGCGCGGCAATGCATGAACTGTCCATATCGCCCGCCGTTTGACCCAGGGACGGGTCGGGATAGGCGTGCGCCAGGGGATGCGGCCGACGCCAGGGTCTGGGGCCTGGTGGCCGGGCAAGATGACAGACGCCTATGACATGGGCGACCCAGAGAGCTGCGATTTCGGCCGCCAGCGCCGGACGGCTTCCCGAGATACCGGAAGCGAAAGTCATTCCGGCACCGTCCGCGCGCCGCCGCTGACGATCGCGGGCCACCGGCTCAGTGGCTGTCATTGACCACATTCGCGAGCGGCTCGCCTCGCAGGAATCGGCCGACCTGATCGTGCACGAGCCGCTCGACATCCCGGGCCCAACCGGTCGACCGCCGCCGATGTGCGGCGTGATCACCAGATTCGGGGCACTCCACAACGGATCACCAGCGGGGATCGGCTCGACTTCGAAGACATCGAGGAATGCGAACAGCCGCCGGCGGTTCAGTTCGGCCAGCAGCGCTTCGGTCACCACCAGCGCTCCGCGGGCCACGTTGACCACCGACGCGCCGTCCGGCAGCCCCGCGAGAAACGCGGCATCGACGAGACCGGTCGTTTCCGGCGTATTCGGCAGCGCCAGGACGACGACATCGGCGTCGGGCAGCAAGGCCGGCAGTTCGCTGAGCTCGTGCACTCCCAGACGGGCGCGGCGGGCCACGACCATGACGTCGGCATCGAAGATCCGGGCCGCCGTGGCTACCCTATTGGTGCCGAAAACCTCATCCGAGTCGCTCGGCTTCGGGTTGAGCGGCCTCGGCCGTCCTGGAATCATCTTCGGTCGTGGATCTGCGCCTCGTCTACCTGATCATCGGCGGGCTGTTCGAGTGGCTGCGCCTGTCTCGCCGTTCCGAGTCGTGGAAGACCGCCGAAATCTTGCTACTACGCCACCAGCTCACCGTGCTGCAGCGCCAGGTCGACGCGCGACCGAAAATGAGCTGGGCTGACCGAGCGCTGATGGGCCCGGCAGCCGGCGAATCACGATGGTCAAGAAGGCCGCCGTCGGGACGTCGGGATGAGGCGCCTCACCCCCGGCGGCGTGCGCCCGGGTCGCGCTCGGCGACGTGCCGGGCGACCGCGTCGACGCCGGGCCGGGCATACCGCTCCAGGGAGCGGACCGAGGCGTGGCGGGAACGGGCCAACAGCATCGGCGTGGACGTGCCTCCCTCGGCATCGTGCGTCAAGGCACTGTGCCGGAGCCGGTGCAGCGTGAAGCCGTCCAGGTCCTCGATGTCCTCGGGCGAGGCGAGCGGGTTGGCCAGCAGCCGGGTGTTCTCCTCGAAGATCTCTTCAGCCCGCCGATACGACAGCCTCGCCCGCCCGGTCTCCGGGCACACGTCCAGCGTCGGCGTCCCGGCCGGTGCCTTGCGGCCGGTGAGGAACAACGGACCACGCGCGCGGCCCGCGATCAGTCGGGGCAGCAACTGGGCGGTCCCGGACTGCCAGTGAATCCACTCCGTGGCGCCGCCCTTGGCCAGGGTCCGGCCACGCTTGTCGCCCGGGTGCAGGTCCTCCACATTCAGGCACAGCACCTCATCCGCCCGCGCCGCCGATTCGTAGAGCATCTTCCAGCACGTCTTCTCCCGCAGCGAGACGTCCAGCCGCCACAGGGCGGCGATCTGGTTCTCCGCCAGGGCCTTGGTGCGGTCCGGCGGCGCCGGCCGCCGCTCGATGCCGATCGTCGGATCGCCTTCGATCCAGCCCTGGCGCTGCCACCAGCCGATCGCCTTGCGCGCGATGGACAGCTCCCGGTTGACGGTGTCGGCGTCCATCTCGTCCGCCCGAGCCGCCGCCAGCTCGGCCAGCACCTCCGGCAGCACCGGATCGTCGATCACGGCTACGGGGAAGAGGGGCGGTGTCGCGCCGCGGCGGGCCGGACCGGTCGGCGCGCGCTCGCCGGCGAACATCCATCCCCACGTCGTCAGCGAGATCCGGTAAATCCGCGCGGAGGACTTCGCGATGCCCGCGCCGGTGAGGTACCGCTCGACCGCCGCGGTGTACGACGCGGGAGGGGCGGACATGGGCACGACGCGGGCGCGCGGCAACCGCAACGCGCCCCCGCCCTTGAGCTCGGTCACTGGTTCGACTGACACGCCCGCCCCGCCCTCCCGGCACCGCCGCAGTAAATGCGTACACCTCACCCCGGCGGCCGGAATGGCCCGCCGCAGGTCGCGATGATCACGGTAGAGGCTCCGCCGCAGTAAACCCGGCATTTACTGCGGCAGAACCCTGACGGGGCGCCAGAGCCCAGAAGTCCGATAAGCCGACCTCGAAACGGAATTACCGCTACCGCTATCCGCTGCTCGCTTGGCCCTCACCCCGAACCAGCGACTGACCGTCACGTTGACTACAGAGAGCTACTTGTCACTTGGTTCGCCGTTCGTTAACGGCACCCCACCCTCGGGAGTGATATTCCACTTCGACCGCGGCGCCCAATACACATCCATCACCTTCGATACCTACGCCAAGAAAAACAACATCCGCCCCTGGCTCACCCTCCGCGACCTGACAACCGAGACCGCCGACTGGATCGAGAACTACTTCAACACGAAACGCCGCCATTCCACACTCGAATACTTGACACCCAGAGAATACGAGCCAGGATACAGACATATCAGCCAGCTGGCAGCCTAAAAAGGTGTCCAGAAAAGCGGAAACACTCCAGCCTCAGGGGTAGAGCTTCTTCTGCTCGGCGAGCATTGCTACATACGTCTCGATCCGCCGCGCCCGGGTCTCGGGCTTCTTGGCGTCCTGAATGCGGTACAGGACCGCGTATCGGTTCTGGCCGTCCAGTGTCGCGAAGAACTTCTCAGCGGCGGGGTTCGCGGCGAGAGCCTCAGTCAGATCGTCCGGCACCGAGGCGCTCCTCCACCCGTCGTACGCGGCGTCCCAGCGGCCATCCGTCTTCGCACGCTCGATCTCGGCAAGCCCCGCCGGTCGCATGCGTCCCTGTTCGAGCAGGGACGCGGCCTTATCGCGGTTTATCTTCGACCACTTACTCTTGGGCTTGCGTGGTGTGAACCGCTGCAGCCAGTAAGAGTCGTCGAACTTTCCCTTCTGCCCGTCGATCCAGCCGTAGCAGAGTGCCACATCGAGGGCCTGTGTGTAGTCCAGCGCCACGACCCCGCGGGCCTTCTTTCTGAGCTTCAGCCAGATGCCGGGGGAGGAGGAGTGGTGCTCGCTCAGCCAGTGCTCGAATGCCTGAGCAGATTCGAACATAATGATTTCCAAGTCGTCAGCCTCTTCAGGAGTGAACACACATGCTGGCCAATCGTCGCGCATTTCGGACATGGCGTGATGGCCATTCCCGCGACCGGGCCGAGGTCCCGCGACACGCGCAGACCATGGCGGCGACGAACCGGGCCGTGCCGTCCTCGGGCGGGGCGACCTGACAGTCTCGGAGGCCTGGAAGGAAATGGCCCCGGCTCGGCGCCGTTCCTGATTTCGGTGGCTCGTTCGTCAGGGTCGGCCGTCGGCTGGGAGGCCCACCCGCCCAGGGCAGTGAGATCTGTGCGGTCCGGTGGGGCGGACAGCAGGACGGCGGCGAGTTCGCCGCTCCTGTCCGGGCGTGCGGTCATGGACATCAGTCGGCCGATCATGCTCAGACCTGGGTGGAGATGCAGAACGGGTGGCCGGCGGGGTCCAGCAGCACCCGCCACCGATCGGGATGCGGCTGGACCGGGGGCTCGACGGCGCCCAGGGCGAGCAGACGGGCCTGGGCGGCGTCCAGATCGTCGACGCCCAGGTCGATGTGAGCCTGCTTCTCCTGGGACGGGTTCGGCCAGGTGGGACGCTGGTAGCCGGCCAGCCGGTTGAAGCCCAGACCGGGCGAGCCTTCCTGGCCGAGCAGGATGAAGTCGTCGCTGGAGTAGGCGACGGGCAGACCAAGGGCGTCGCCGTAGAAGCGGGCCAGCTCGGCCGGGTCCAGGCAGTCGAAGGTGACGGCCGAGTAGCGGATCGCGGGTGCGGGTGTGGCTTCGGTGCTCATGGGGAAGACGCTATGACGGGATCAGGACAGAAACGGTCCTGGTCATGGGAAGCTTCGGGATGTGAGCAGCACCTCCGCCCGCCTGCTGCGACTGGTTTCGCTGCTGTCCGCGCGGCCGTCGTGGACCTGCGGCGAGCTGGCCGAGCGGATGGAGGTCACCGACCGCACAGTCCGGCGGGATATCGCCAGGCTGCGGGAACTCGGCTACGGCGTCGAGTCCGACCCCGGGCCGTGGGGCGGCTACCGCCTCGGCGGCGGCACCCGGGTGCCGCCGCTGATCCTCGACGATGAGGAGGCGCTCGCCGTGGCCGTCGGACTGCGCGAAGCCGCACTCAGCGGCGTCCTCGGCAGCGACCAAGCCGCACTGTCAGCACTCCTGAAACTGCGGCAGGTCCTACCGCCACGCATCGCGTACCGGCTGGGCGAGATGGACGCCGCGTTCGTGCACACTCCCAGACCCGACGAGCGGCAGATCGCGCCCGGCATGCTGCTGGAACTAGCCACCGTGTGCCGCCGAGGCGAACGTACCCGCCTGTCGTACCGCGACCGGGAAGGCAAGGCCACCGTCAGGGACGTCGACCCGTACCGCCTCGTACACACAGGGCGCCGCTGGTACTTCGTCGCCCAGGATGTGGCGCGGGGCGAGTGGCGGACGTTCCGGGCCGACCGAGTGGAGCAGGCACGGCAGACCGGACACGCGGTGGAGCTCGTCGACCCGCCCGACCCGGCACTTCTGGTCTCCCGCTCCATCGCGAGCGGCGCCTACCCGCTTTACGTGACGGTCCGCCTCCCGCTGCCGCAGGAGCAGGCGCTGCGGCTGGTCCCCGCGACGGTCGGTACCCACCACCCGGACGGCCCCGATGCCACCGTCGTCGAGATCGGCGGCCCCGACGCGGACGGGCTCGCCAAGTACCTGCTCAGCCTGGGCACCCCACTACAAATACTGTCCCCGGACAACGTACGGACGGCCCTGCTGCGCCGCACGCGGGAACTGTTCGAGGACAACGGGGGCGGTCAGCTCCCATAGGGAGCGTTGAGTGTCTCAGGCATGGCCCGGGCGGCGGGGCCGCAGAGGCCGGTACCCTGCCGGGTCGAGCTTGGCGACCTCGGTGTCGACCTCCACCGCGATCGTGCCGTAGAAGTTCACGTTCTCCGAGTGTGCCGGGGAGATACGCGCCAGCAGCTCGTCGTCGATAGCCCGGCCCTCGGCTCCCATCTGGTTGATGGCCAGCCCGTAGTACTCCGTCGTCCAGGTGACCACCACGTTCGTCAGCAGGATGAGGCACCACGTCCGCTCGGTCTGCTGGGCCAGGTGACGGTGCCGGATGGCGCCCTCGTGCGCGTACAGCAGGCTGCGGCGCAGGGAATGCAAGGACTCGCCCTTATTGAGCTGCCGGACGATCTTGCGCCGGTAGGTCTCATCCGC
>NZ_CAUVXP010000157.1:0-14046 GCF_963555955.1 Protofrankia sp. Cas3 | reverse complement strand
CGCACACGCATCCTCGGCGGGCTGATCAACGAGTACCGCAACGCCGCCTGACTACTCCCACAGAAGATCACGTCGACCGTAAAAGACCAGCTCACAGGCCGAAACCCGGATTTTGGAGCCCCACACGGTCGCGAATATCGTCCCGCGAGCCCACCATGCGGCGCCTCCCCCGCCCGAGGGCACGGCCATGACCGACACTCCCCCAGGAAAAATCCTCAACCTTGATCGGAGAAAGGATGCGATCAGGTAGGGCCACCTCCCGCCCACAAGACGAGTGCAACCAATGTTACAGCACTTCGGCGCGAAGCAAAGCGACTTCAGCCCGGACGTCGGCGAGAAAAAGAGCCGCTGCCTGTTCATCCCGGGGATCGCCGACGGTGTCGTCGATGTCGTCCAATCCGGTGTCAGCGGTATCGGCCGGGTCCGGGTCGGGAGTATCGGCATACTCCCGGTAGAGCAGCCAGCAGCCGTGAATGCCCGAGAGCAGGTCCTCAAGAAGATCCGTAGCGGGCCGGGCAGGGTTCAGGGGTGTCAGCCGAC
Organism: Protofrankia sp. Cas3; assembly: GCF_963555955.1. NCBI lineage: Bacteria > Bacillati > Actinomycetota > Actinomycetes > Frankiales > Frankiaceae > Protofrankia > Protofrankia sp. Cas3. The sequence continues at coordinate 13,506 of NZ_CAUVXP010000157.1, read as the reverse complement.
GTGGCATCAGCGCCTGCCGGAGGTCCTCTGTCTGCTCGTCGAACGCCTCCGCCCGGGCGTGCGCGTCTTCGACTTCCGCAAGCAACGCGTCGAGGTCAGGAATCTCTCCCTCGGCGACGGCCATGCAGTCGGCGATCAACCCGAGGACGACGTCACAGGGCGTTTCCCCCGCCTCCATGCGCTCGAGCGCGATCGTGGGGCTCTCATGGGCGAGCGCTTCGATGTTGTCCGCTTCGACCACGATCTGGGTGGGGTCGAGACCGGTACGTTTCGCCGTGACCGCAGCGGCGGCGTGCAGCCAGTGAGCGGCGGCGACCGCGGCGGCGGCCGGATCCACGTCGGTGAACAGCCGAGCGTCGCCGAACGGGGCGTCGGCCAGGATCGCGTCGGCAGCGGCGACCTGGACAGGCGATGCGTCGGCCCGGGTCAGGGCGATGGCCTGGCGGGCCCGTCCGGACAGGTCGCCGCGTTCGGCCTGCTCGATGGCGTCGAGCTCGGCGTGGATATCCGCGGCCACCCGGCTGGTGAGCTCGCTATCGCCGATTGCGTGCAATGCCCGGCCGACGCGATGCGCGGCCTCGTGGACGACCACGTAGGACTGGAGCAGGGTGCCGTTGCAGGGCAGGTGGGGCTGTCGGATCGCGGTGAGCACGCCGGTGAACGCCTGCCGGTCGTTGTCACGTCGCCAACCTTCGCTGCCGGCGGTGAGATCCGGGGTGGCGCTTGCGGGGCGGCGGTGAGAAAGGTCAACTGTTCGGCCAGCCGCAGAGCGTCGCGGTCGGGGGTTGCCGGGGAGAGGGTGGCCACGGTTGCCGCCAGGTCTCCGCTTCCGGTGGCCCAGGAGACAACGACCGCACGGCGGCCAGGGTCGTAGGCATACCGGCTCACTGTCCGGCGCCTCTTCGCACTATCGGTGCCACCCGCCGTCCACCATGGCCGTCTTCAACGGCCGACGGCTGGAAACCACTGTCTGTGGTTGCCATCCGCGGGATGACATCTGGTTGCTGTTGCAACGTCACCACCACGTCACCACCGGGGCCAGTTGCCGATCTCCGTAGCGATCTCCGTGGCCTGTTCGCGCAGGTCACGGGGGGTGGAGCCGAGGTTACGGCATAAGAACCGGTGGATCATGGCTGCGGCCCCTGACCTGCACCTTTCACTGGCGGGACGGAGTCAGTCCGCGTGGGGAGACTGAGGCGCAGACGTGTCGAGTGGGACAGTACCGTGGCCGCCGCTATCGCCTACGTCCGGAGTGCGGTGGCCCTGGGTTTTCGACGGACGCCGCGGCGTGGCATGCACCGTGACCCTCCGAGCGGGCGACGATTCTGCCCGACGCGAGCCGGACGGCTACTTCCGTCGCGTCGCTGACGGCGTGCACGCCGGCGGCCGTCGCGAGGGAGCCTGAGTCGTCGATGACGACCCGCAATGGAGGGAGAGCGCGTCCCGGAAATGCCTGGTGAAGGCAGGTGCGGAGCTCGGCGACCACGAGGCGGGTGAGCGGTGCCAGCTCGTACGGGGCGCCACTGACGATCGCGACCGTGATGTCCACTCCGGACGGTGCTGCGCGAACCGCCTCTTCGACGGCGCCGACGCGGTGCAGACCCAGGACCGCGACGATTCCGTCGCCGGTGAGCGGTGCGGGTTGGCGACTGAGGGCGTCGGTCGCGGGAGGCGGCGCCCAGGGCTCGTTGGTCGGCCGAGCTGGGGCGACGTAGGGCAGGTGCGGCGGCTCCCAGACGTCGTCGAACTCAAGGTCGGCGAGCTGTTCGCAGGTGCTGATGACGTTGAAGGGATCGACGAATCCCGGAGCGGCGGCCGCCAGTTGGCTCGCGCCGTAGAGGGTGGTCAGCGCCGCCTCGGCCGTGTGCACGCGCCGCCGGCCTGATTCCATGCCTTCCAGCGACAGTCCCAGTAGCAGTGCGCTGAGCGACATCAACTGGGCGAACGCGCGTCGGGTTTGGTCGTCCGCGAGAACTTCGGGGATGAGGTCCCTGCCGAGCCAGGCCGCGTCGGTGTCGTCGGTCGTCAGCGGAGAGCGTGCGACCCAGGCGCGGGCGAACTCGCCCAGTGCTTCGCGGGATGTACGGCCCGGATCGGGGCGGTACTCACTGACCCAGCGCTCGGCATCCTCGGCCAGGACGGCGAAGTAGAGGGCTCGTTTGCCGGGGAAGTTGCTGTAGACCGCCCCCCGGGTGAGCTCTGCGCGCTCGGCTATCGCGTCGATCTTGGCTTCACGGAAGCCGCGCTCGGCGAACTCCTTCCGAGCGGCAGTCAGCACCTTCGCCCGGTTGTGTTCCTGCATCTCCGCTCGATTGAGCCGGCTCATGGTCCCTCACAACAACACGTTGCCCATCGGATCACCCTAAGATATCGTCACCATCCAGATGATGATAACATCTGATCTCAACATGCGAGGTGCCCGTGAGCGTCGAAGTCCCCCAGATCGACATGTCCGACCCCGAGGTTCTCCGGGACCCCTTCACCGCATACGGCCGGGCGCGCGAGCTGTCGCCGGTGGCCAGGTTGGCGGCTCCCGGGTTTGGCGGAATGTGGGTACTTACCCGACACGACGGCGCGCGGGCGATGCTGAATGACCCGCGGTTCGAGCTCAACGCGGGAACGTACATGCGGCCCGCCGTACCGGAGCACTGCCAGCCCTATATGCAGACCATGCAGGAGATGGAAGGCCCGGCACACAGCCGGCTTCGCCGGCTGGTGTCGCCCGCGTTCTCCGCCCGGCGCGCGGCCGAGTTCCGGCCTCGGATCGTCCCGATCGTCTCGCGGCTTCTCGACGACGTCGCCGCTCAGGACGGCCCCGTCGACATGCTGGAGCGGTTTGCGCGTCCCCTTCCGATGGACGTCATCTGCGAGTTGGTCGGCATTGCCGAGGCCGACCGCCCGCAGTGGCGGGACTGGGGCGCAGCCGTAGCAGCTGGTCACGGTGAGACCCTCGTCGCCGCGATCCCGGGCATCATCGACGGCGCCCGTGCGGCGGTAGGTGGCGTCTCGCCCGGTGACGATCTGATCAACACACTCCGGCGCGTCCACGCCGACGATGACGACCAGCTCAGCGAGACCGAGCTGGTCACACTCGTCTGGCACCTCGTGTTGGCCGGCCAGACCCCGACTAACCTCGTCGCCAACGCGGTGGAGGCGCTGCTCTCACATCCATCGCAGCTCGCGGCGCTGCGAGCTAACCCGGCTCTCATGCCCTGCGCAGTCGAGGAGCTGACCCGCTGGTGCGGGCCGCAGATGCTGACATTTCCCCGATTCGCGCGCGAAGACGTCACCATCGAGGGCGTGGCAGTCGGCAAGGGCGAACCAATTACGGCCTCGATTGTGTCAGTCAACCGCGACCCCCGCGTCTTCGCCGATCCGGAACGGCTCGACATCACGCGGTCCGATGACCCGTCACGGCATCTCGGTTACGCGTACGGGCCGCACTTCTGCCTCGGGGCGTCGCTGGCCCGGGTGCAGGTCGAGGTCGCGCTCAGCGCCCTGCTGGACCGCTTCCCCGACCTGGCGCTCGCCGACACCCCAGGGCGCATCCCCGACCCCGGCACCTGGCGGCTGACGTCGTTGCGGGTAACGCTCTAACCTTTCGGAAACGCCGGTCCTCGTGCATCGCGGACCGGCGACCGTTCACGCGCCGCAGGCTTGGGTTGGACTCTTGTGCCTCGCATTCGCAGCACCGCCGGCACGAGCGCCAGCAGCGTACAAGGGCCGACGACCGACATCCGCTCGATCGTGGCCACCAGCAGGAACGGTTCGTGACCGCACGGATGTAGGCGGACGTTACGGCATAAGAACCCGTGGATCATGACCGAGCATCACGCACAATCGTTCTTATCGGGCATTTCGGCGCCACGGCCTGACCGAGGGTGATCTCAGAGGTCATCTGGTTCGCGACGGGGATCTGTGGACCATGTGTACCAGTATCCGAACCGATTGATCTTGATTGCTGGCCCCGAAATCACTGTCCGGCCGGTCGCTACCCGGGCCCTGGTCAGGGACGATGCCCAGTGACGGTGTCGACCGTCACATCATCTACCGAATCGAACAGGCATTCCGTGTACCTGGCGGTTCCGGACACCTCCGCCCGTCTCGTGACCGTGATCGTCGAGTGGCCGAGGGAGAACCCGACCGAGAGCGGCCTGCGCTGCGGGCTGGCGCCTTCGGCTTCGCGGGCGGTGTTGTCGGCCATGAGCTTGCGGGTGGTGTTGTCGACGGAGGCGATGTGGTCGGCGTCGAAGGCGTGCCGCAGACCAAAAGTGTCGGCGAGGACGCCGACGTCTGCGGTGCAGATCGGGTGGTCGCCGCCCAGGTGATAAGTCCGGCGCCGAGACCGACTTCCTGACAGCTATGCGTCGAGGTACGCGAGGACGGCGAGGACACGGCGGTGGTCGTCCCGTTCTGGGGGCAGGCCTAGCTTTGTCATGATCGCCGCGATGTGGGTCTCGACCGTCTTCGGGGTGAGGAATAGGTGGCGTGCGATCGCGCCGTTGGATCGGCCCTGCGCCATGAGCGCCAGGACCTCACGCTCGCGCGGGGAGAGTGCGCCGAGCCGGTTGGCCGAGTTGTCCCGGCCGAGCAAACCCGCGACGACGTCCGGGTCGAGGACTGTGCCGCCGGAGGTGACAGTGGCGAGCGCGTCCACCAGGGTCGCGACGTTAATGACGCGGTCCTTGAGCAGGTAGCCGAAGCCGCGCGGGTGGGTGCGCGCGAGCCCGGTCGCGTGCCTGCTCTCGACCGACTGGGAGAGCAGGAGCAGGCCGAGCGTCGGCCAGGCCTGCCGGAGGTCACTCGCCGCCTCGGCGCCCTCGTGCGTCCACGTCGGTGGCATCCGCACGTCGATGAGGGCGACGTCGGGGTGGTGCTCGGCGACGGCGTCGCGCAGGGCCGCCGCGTCGCCGACCAGCGCGCATGGCTCGATGCCAGCCGCCGCGAGCAACTGGGCCAGTCCCTCGCGCCAGAGCACCGAGTCGTCGGCGATCACGACCCGCATGGCAGCACCGCCCGAAGTGTCGTTCCGCTGCCTGGCGCGCTGTCGATGGCGAGCCGGCCCCGGGCGGCGGCGACCCGGTCGGCGATGCCGCGCAGGCCCTGGCCGTCGGGATCCGCCCCGCCGCTGCCGTCGTCTGTGACCGTCAGGGTCAGCTCCGTGTCCTGGTTCGTCAGCGTCACCCCGATCCGGCCGGCCCGCGCGTGTTTGACAGCGTTTGCGACAGCCTCGCAGGCGACGAACCAGACGGCGCCCTCGACCGGAGGCGGGAAGCGCCGTCCTGGCACGTCGACCCGGATCTCGACCGGCAGGCGAGACGCCAAATCGTCGAGGGCCGCGGTGAGACCACCGTCGGTGAGCACCGAGGGATGCAGCCCGTTGGCCAACTCCCGCAGCTCACGGACGGCGGCCTGGCTCTGCGCGACCCCGGTGCGCAGCGCGGCCCGCAGCCGGTCCGAATCACCGCCGAGCAGCGCCGCCTGCTGCCCGGCCGCGAGCGCCAGGAGCCGTTGCTGCGCGCCGTCGTGCAACGCGCGCTCGATCCGGCGGCGCTCCTCGAACTGGGCAGTCGCGATCCGGGTCCGTGACGCGCGTACCTCCTCGAGCTGCGACGCGAGGGCGGCACGCAGGCCGGCGTTGTCGAGCTCCGGCCCGGCCTCGGCCACGGCCGCCCGCACGACGTGGGCACCGGCTCGGTCGGCGTCGAACGACACCCTGGCCACCGGCCGGCCAGCGCGGTCGACGGCGAGCGCGGCGGCGGCCGGCACCGTGGGATGGCCGTCGCCGGTGACCCACTGCTGGCGCGACGCGACCCAGTACGCCACGGTTAGCGAAGGGTCGTACACAGCGCGGCGCAGCACCTCCTCGATCGCGGTGTCGGGGGACGGCGCGGCGACGTGCTGGCGGACGGTGTGGACGGCGTCGTACCTGCGCCGCGCGAAACGCCGGTCCACGAACTCCTGAACCAGGTGGTAGACCGGCCGGGCGGCCGCGGCGACACCGAGGGTGGCGAGCGCGACGCTCACCTGGGACCGTCCGGCGGCCTGCCCGACACCCTGCGCCACGAGCAGGACCACCGCGGCGTACCCGGCGGCGAGCACAGCCGACACAAGCACGTACGTGACGGCCCGGCTCAGGATCCGCTCTACGTCGTAGAGATGGTAGCGGGTGATACCCAGCACCGCGCCCACGGGCAGCAGGAGGATCTCGACGGCGGCCGTAACGGCGAGCGCCGTGTCGGCATCACGCCCGGAGAAGACGAAAGCCAGCACCACCAGGACCGGGAGCGGGACCCCGGCCAGCGCCATCCACAGCAGCTGGCGGCGTTCGTCGGGCTCCGCCCGGAGGAAGCGGACGACCAGCGACGCCACGCCGACCAGCACCAGGGCGTTGATGGCGATCGCGGTGGCCCGCCGGACTGCGGCGAACACCGCCGGCGCCGCGCGCACCGCCCACGGGTTCGACACCGACCGGAATGGCGCATCCATCGTTTCCGGCGACACCAGCCCCAGCCCGAGCGCCAGCCCGGTGCACGCGACCAGCGCCCATCCACACCGCCGGAATGCGGGCGACAGGTGCCGGCCGGTCGGAGTCAGGTAGCAGACCAGGCCCACCAGCACGAGCCAGACCACAAACATCACGTTCGAGAAGTTCGCCGCCGCCGCGGCGAACGGCAGGCTGCCCGGACGGACGAGCAGACCCCAGACGCCGTAGGAGGTCAGCGCCCCGGCCACCGCCACGGACACACCCAGCGCGGCGAAGCAGCTGCCGACCGGATGCCCAGGTCGGCGCACCATCAGCGTCGCCCCGACGGCGGTAGCCACGACCGCCGCCACGGCGAAGACCCAGCCAACGCCGCCGAGGACGGCGAATTCCCCCCGACCCGCCGCGCGGATGCGGACGTCGCCCACCACCATGCCGACCAGCGACGCGGCCACGACGGCAACGGCGCCGATCGCCGCCAGCCGATGGGGCGTTCCAGGCACGGCGCGGGTGTAGGCGGCCACGCCGACATCGTGACATCGGGACGGACGACAAACCTCAGGGAGCGCCCGGATGGTGGCGTAGGGGCTCACCCCTGCCGAAGGACCATGGATGGCCACGATGTTCGCGCGGCACGCCGCGCCGCACGCTGGGGCCGCCGCCGCCGAGGGCGCGACGGCTCGTGGAGGCAATCGTGAACAAGTCGCTGAGCAGGCTGGAATCGGCACTGCTGCTCGTCGCTCCGCTGCTCATGCTGCTCGGCGGAGTGCTCCTGGTGCGCTACGACGACCAGGGCTGGGATGGCGTACTGGCCGCGATGGCCGCGCACCCCGCGCGCTCGGACGTGGGCTGGCTGCTCGTGGCCGCCGGCGCGGCGCTGACGGTTCCGCCGACTGCCGCGCTCGCGGCGCTGGTCCGGGCCCGACGGCCCGGCCTCGGCGCCACCGCGCTCGTGCTCACCGCGCTTGGCTGGGCCTCGGTGCCGGCCTACGCGATGGGCGGAATCGTCATGGAGGCCATGGCGCACGCGCCCGACCGGGCTGCCCAGGTCGCCGTCCTGGAGCAGTTCAACGACGGTCGGGGCAACGCCTTCTTCCTCGCGGCCGCGCTCGGTGCCGTCGGCTACATCGTGCTCGCCGTCGGCCTGGCGCGTGACCGGGTGGCCCCGGCCGCAGCCGCGGTGCTCATCGGGCTCGGCGGCGCCGGAACGTTGCTGGTGATGGCTGGCCCGATCCGTGCGCTGCTCCTTGTCGCCGTCGTGCTGCTGCTCGCCGGCCAGGCATGGACCGTCACCGCCGGACGCCGGACGGCACCCGCAAGCGCGGTGGCCGCCGTCTGAGCTGAGACTGTCGCGGCGAACGTACCGTCTTGCTCCGCTGGCCAGGACGCGACTTGAGTACCTGGTGCGGCCGGGGTTTCTAGGACAGTAGTTGTGTGATCAGGGCGTCGGCGAGCCAGTGTTCGTACCGCTCGGCGGTCCAGCCGTGCTCGATGGCGAGGGTGCGGTAGATCTCGGGCAGGACGAGCGCGAGGTAGATGGTGGTGCCGTCATCGACGCTCACGCCCGGGGGCAGGTGGGTGGCGATGGCTTCGATGTGGCGGCGGAAGGCGCGTTCGCGGTTGGCGGCGATGGTCTCGGCGTCACGGGCGATGTCTGGCTCGGTGCGGGCGGCTTCCTGGTAGATGGCGATGACGTCGTACATCTGCTCGAACTGGCGGCGTTGGATGTTCGCGGCTATCCGCAGGCCATCGCGCGGGTCCGGCTGGGCCAGCGCCTCTTCGTGGGCGCGGTCGATGTCCAGGGTGCCGGCGACTCCCCAGGCGATGGCCCGCAGGATCGCGGCCTTGCCGCCGAACGCCGAGTAGATCGTCTGCGCCGGGATGTCGGCGGCCTGGGCGATCGCGGCGATCGTCGTGCCCACGTAACCCTGGGCGGCGAACAGGGCACGAGCGGCCGAGGCGACCTGGGTTTTGGTGGCCATCGCCTGACGCTGCCGGTGGGTCACGCCTTCCCTCTTGACAACCACCAGTGGAAGGTAACACTCTTCCAATCATAGTTACACTATGACGAAGGAAGTACCACTATGACTTCTGGGTTGGTCGAGACACCCGTGCTGATCGTCGGCGGCGGCCCGGCCGGGCTGACCGCATCCCTGTTGCTGTCCCGCCACGGCGTCGACTCCCTGCTGATCGACAAACGCATCGACGCGTCACCACTGCCCCGGGCCCGCGGCGTGCACTCACGGGCGATGGAGATCCTGCGCGTCTGCGGCGTCGAACCGGACCTGCGCAAGGTGGAGCTGCCGATCACCCCAGGCGCGGAATGGCGAGCCGATCTGACCAGCCCGCCGCTGCGAGAAGACGTACTGTCGGCCGGTCCCACCACCGTGAGCCCCTGCGAGGGGCTGTCGGTCTCGCAGGACGTGTTCGAGGCGGTCCTGCGAGATCACGCCCACGGCTACGCGCACGCGCAGCTGCGCCCGGGCACGCTGCTGGACTCGTTCCACCCCGTCGGCGACGGCGTGGTTGCCACAGTGGTCGAGCAGGCGTCCGGACGCCGCGTCCAGGTGCGAGCGCGATGGATGATCGCCGCCGATGGTGCCCGCAGCGGCGTTCGCCGGCACCTGCGGGTCGCCATGAACGGCCCGGACGACCTCGGCCAGCAGACGATGATCGCGTTCCGGGCCGACCTGAGCGCGCTGACAGGCTCTCGTCCACGGGGGATCTACTTCCTCACCGCCACCGCCACCGCCACCGCCACCGGCGCGGCGCTGATCTGGACCCACGCCGACGACCGCTGGGTGATCAGCCAACCCGGCCCGATCGCCGCCGACGAGGATCCCGCCGCGGTCGTCCGGCGGATCCTCGGCGTTGCCGATCTGACTGTGCAGGTGCTGGCCACCAGCCACTGGACGGCCGGCGCGCAGTCGGCCGCCCAGTACGCGCAAGGCCCCGTGTTCCTGGCCGGCGACGCCGCCCATCGCTTCCCGCCCGCCGGCGCGACCGGGGTCAGCGCGGCGATGCACGACGTACACAACCTCGCCTGGAAGATCGCCGCCGTCGTGGGCGGCCACGGCAGCCAGCAGCTGCTGGACAGTTACGCCGCCGAACGAGAACCGGTCGGGCGGCGCAACGCCGACGAGACCGGCACCGCCTGGATGCGGATCTTCAACGGAAACGCCGCGCCGTTCAGCGGACGCGGCCTGGCCCAGCTCGACATGGGCTACCAGTACACGTCACCGGTCGTCGTCGGCGACGGCAGCCCCGACACCGACCCGCCCAACGCCGACTACCAGCCGACCGCCACACCCGGCTGCCGGGCGCCGCACCTGTGGCTGGCCGACGGCACGTCCACCATCGACCTGTTCGACCAGCGGTTCGTCCTGCTGACCGCCGAACCCGGCCACGCCTGGCGCGACGCCGCCGCCCACGCCACCGGGGTACCCGTCGACAGCCACGTCATCACCGAACCGAACTGGCCGAGCCTGTATGGCGTCGCGCCCGACGGGGCGGTCCTCGTCCGCCCCGACGGGCATGTCGCGTGGCGCAGCCGGACCTCATCCACCGACCCGGTGAAAGACATCCAGACCGCCCTGACCACCAGCACCGGAAGCTGACCCCGGCGCACCAGCCGGCCCCCGCCGCGACGGCGGAGGCGACAGAGACCGTCGGTCCCCCAAGAACCGCTGTCCCGTAGCCGCCCCGGCACCACTCCGCCAGCACACCTATACGTCCCTCAGCACTCCACCTTCAGCACATCCCAGCCCCCGGAGGACACCTCGCCGTGACCACATCCACCGCGAGCCCGGCCGCTGCCCCCACCCAGCGACTGACCCCGCCGCCCGCAGTCACCGCGATCACCGTCGGCGGTGTGCTCGGCGCTCTCGGAGCCGCCACCTACCTTGCGAGCTTCGCCGGCCTGGCCGGCCTGTCCGGGCGGGAGGCCGTACCCCACCCGCTCCCGATCACCGCGAACGGAGGGGACTGGGGTGAGTGGCACCCGGCGCCGTCGTCCGCCGCCTCCGACGGGCCCTGCGCTGGCCGGACGGACGGGGACGACAGCCGCGGGAAGGGCCAACCCGGCGCTGACGGTGGGCACGACCAACCCGGCGGCGGACATGACCGTCCGGACTCCGGTAACGGACGAAGAGATCGGCGGGTGCCGCGTCTTTCTCGGCTGGTCGCGGTGGGAGCGGTCGTCCTGGTCGCGTTGGCGGCGTGTTCCTCGGACGGCTCGGCAGGCGTCGCCGCCGGCCGGCAATCGGTCAGCCAGCAGCCCTTCACCCAGGCCACCGTCGACGCGTTCGTCGCCGACCTGGCCGAAGCCGGGATCCCCGTCTACCCGACCGGTTCCACCACGCCGCTGGTCCCCGTTCGCGCCCCCGGACCGCTGGCTCTCAGCCAGGACCAGGCCGCCAGCGCAGCCCTCGGCGCCTGGGGCCACAGCGGCCTGACCGGCAGCGCCGTGGACAGTCTCGCCCAGCTCGCGCCGCTCGCGGACGGCGCCCAGCCCATCCCGGCGTCGCTGTTCGTCGAAGCCTGGTCCCAGGTCGCCCCCGGCCCGGCCGCGGCGCTAGCCAAGAAGATCCTCGGAGACCAGGACTGGTCCCACTACGACCAGGTCGTCCTCCCCGCCGCGGTCCTCGCCCTGTTCGCCTCCGCCGCCGTCGCCACCACGGGCGGCGACGGCGGCGGAGGCCAGGCGAACACCCCCACCCGCGGCGCCACCGCGGGCGGCGCGGTGGGCACCACGGCCGGCGCCGGCACGCGGGCTCAGCCGATCGCTCTGGCTGAGGCAGCTGCCACCCGCGGCCCCGTCGCGGCGCCGGCCGGGACCTCGGTGTGCGAGCAGTTCCAGGGCTTCGTCCCAAACACGATCGAGAAGGTCTTCACCGCGATCGGCCACATCGAACTGGTCGACTTCAACGGCAACGTCCTGCACGACATCTTCGCCTTCATCCGCAACCGAGTCGCCGACGTCGGAAACCTCGCACTGGACACGGTCCACTTCATCGTGGTCAACGGGGTACAGCTGGCCGTCGGCCCCGTCCTCAACGGGATCGCCGCCGTCGCCAGCGTCCTCGCCGTCGCGTCGAACATCGTCCTCGTCCTGCAGCCATGGACGTCCGCGACCCAGCCCGATCCCCGGATCCTCACCCGCGACACGTCCACCCATCCCGGCACCCTGACGTTGACGATGCGCGGCGTCACCGGCGCGAACGACTGGCCCACCGAGATCAGCGGCTGCGCCCGCGCCTCCGGTGTCGACCTGCCCTCCCTCCAGCCACGGGATGGCGACCTCACCTGGACGATCGTCGCCCAGGATCCCATGCCGATGATCACAAAGATCCGGGAGGACGGCAAGCTCCACACCGACGGCACCGCGACCATGGGCTACGAGACCATCCCGGAACCGCCCGAGATCCAGGACGGCGAGGTCCTTTACAACGGCAGCGCCACCGTCGACACCGCGGTGCACCGCAAGGACCTCGACCAGCTCGAGGACCTGGTAAAGGGACAGATCTACCGCTTCGTCCCGGCGGCGGTCGACCAGGTCTTCGGCGGCGCGATCCGCGACCTCGTCGACCCGCAGATACATCGGCTCCTGGCGCCGCTGACCACCCTGCGGGACATGACCGTCCGCAGCACGCTGCGCCTCAACTACCACGATCCGGAAACCAGCACCCGGAAGCCGGGCACGCCCGGCGCGCCTCCGAAGGCCAAACCTCTCCAGATCCCCAACCAGTGCCCCAGCCAGGACGCCGTGACCGCCGCGGTCGGGCAGCCCGTCACCTTCGACGGCCTACCGGGCTCGATCCTGCACGCCGGCCCCCACACGCTCTGCGGGTACGACGCCGGGGCCGGCGTCGTCCAGATCGGCTTCGGGCCGAACAACGGCCCGCTCGACCTGTCTCAGGAGACCGGGAAACCGCAAAAGGTCGACATTCCGGGTACCGACGTCGCCTACCTCTTCACGTACCCGGACACGCACAAGGTGGAGCTCACCGCCGGCGGCCAGTGGTTCGGGCTCGGCGCGCCGCCGAACGTCGACGTCGTCGCGGCCACCAAACGCCTCCTCGGCGTCGGCTGACACTGCCACGGGCCGGTTCTGACGCTCGGCAGGCGGTGGGGAGCCGTACAGGGGGCGGCTCCCCACCGCCGCACGCGAGGCGGTACCAGTGCCGGGTCGTCGCGCACACGCAACAGAGGCGATGTGGGCCGTCGCGGCGGCGGAGCGGGCCGACATCGGCAGGTGGACGTGCTCGGCGACGAGGTCTGGCAGGCCGGCCCGCTCGGCGAGGCGCATCAACGGCACGAGGCCCGCGGCAGCGAGCAGGTTCGGGTCGTCGAACACGACGTGGGTCTTGGACGTGGTATGCAACGATCGCACTCCGAAGGTACCCCCTTCCTGGGCCTGCGACTGGTGTCAGCAACCCCAGCGTCCCAGGTCAGCAACCCTGCGCCTTCTTCGAGGCGCACCGTGGCGGGCGCGATGATCGGCTCCAGCGTGACCGGGTCCCAGCGACCAGGGGCCGAATCTTCGCGTCAGAGGGCACTTTCTCGGGCGCTGTTGCGTTGAGCCGGCCCGAGGCGCGCCGAAGCGGGTTGGTTGCTGTCAGATGGCCAGGGCGAGCTCGGTGAACGCGGCGGGCAGTCTGCGACGCTTCCAGGCAACCAAGATGCCCCGGGACTCCGAGCCGCGGCTGCCGACGCGGTCGATGGCAGCAACACCACCATCGACCGCGTCTACCCGGCGGCGTCCGACGGGCCTTGGCTCAAGCGGAAGGTGAGCCGAGTCGCGCCACGAGGAGGGCGACCCATCGGCGCGCGCCGTAACGGGGGCCGCGGTCGACGACGCCCGACCGACCTCACCCAGTGTCATCAGTCGTCGGGAACCTAAGTTCCGCGCGAACCACCCGTCCGAACCGTCTACCTGCCTATTTAGCACATCCGTGATCGCCGAGATGGATAGATCAAACCTATTTATGCAGGTCAGACACTATGTGACGGATTGTGGTGGA
>NZ_CAUVXP010000156.1:12762-14237 GCF_963555955.1 Protofrankia sp. Cas3 | reverse complement strand
GCCCGCTGGATGTGGAGACCCGGATGCGGGCGCGGCGGACCACCGCGCCGTTGCGCCGTGTTTCGGAGGCGGCCCAGTTCTCGGCGATTCAGGTCGTGAAAGCCGGCCAACTCTTCAAAGTGAACTATTCCGAGGAACATCAGAAGACCGCACGCAAACCGCAGAAGCAGTTCACGTTCTGATCAGTGCCTGATCGTGTATTCGAGGTGAAAGGAAAGGAGAATCGCGATGAGCAGAAAGACGGCGATCACGAAATTGCCCGCGGATGCGGTGGCCGGTACCGACCGGGGAGTGGCGTCCGCGTCCGCGGACATCGCCGCCGGGGCGATCCGGTTCACCCCGCCGTGGATCGTGTCCGGTCTGTTGCCGGTGATGGCCGAGAGCTGTCACCTGCTGTGGGGCGGCGGGGGTGCGGCGCCGTGGGCGGCGGCCGGGATGACGGCAACGTTCCGACGTCGCTGCGCGCGGAGCTCGGCGGGGCGATGCAGTTCGGCTGCGCGGCCGGCGACGCCGGCTACCTGCTCGGTGACCTCGCCGACGCCGGCGCCGACCCCGGCCAGTGGGGCAACCGGCACCCGGGCCGGGTGCACGTCGTGGCTCCCGGCATTCCCGACGACCGGGCGCTGATTCCCGCCCGGATCGACAACGCCCCGCCCGTCCTGGTCGGGCAGCTCGTCCGACCCCAGCACGTGCACACCGACCTGGACGCCATGAGCGCGACGGCGGCCGGCGAGGCGTACGTCAACCGGCGCCGCTACGACACGCCCCCGTCCACGGCGGGCGCGAAGGGATGGACCCCGATGACCCCCACCTCACCCGCCACGGCGGCCGCGACCGAACCGGCCGACGACGACACCCTCGACATCACGATGTTCGGCGAGGCCGACGAGGACCCCCAGATCAGCCCCAGCGTCGACGACGACGTCCCGCCGCTGGGGTCGTTCAGCCTGGCCCCGCCCCCGCCGCCGGCCAAAGCGTCCCCGGCCGAGGTCCGCGCCGCGGTCCTCGGCGTCATCCGGGCGTGGGGACCCGGCACCGAGTTCCGCCCGGTCGACATCGCCCGGGCGTTGCCCCAGCACGCCGCCCGGCACCGCTCCACCGTCAGTCGGCTACTCGCCGCACTGCTCGATTCGGGCGAGCTCGACGAGGTGGCCGGGGGCGTCTACCGCATGCCCGCCGCGCACGCCGCGTCATCCACCCGCGGGTAGCTGTGCACGCCGTGCGCAGCGTGCACGGCGTGCGTGACCTGCCTCAACGTGCGGCCGTACGCGAGAAACGGGGTGTGCGCACCGTGCGCACGGCCTGCACGCACACCCCGCACACCCCCGACGAATCTCACCCACAGTCACCAAATTCGATCACGAAGGGAGGTCGATGACCATGCCGCTACGGATGACCGCCCGGCCGAGATTCGGCCCGCTACGGATCAACACCGGCCGGTCCGGGATCACCTCGATCACGGTCAAGCTCGGGCC
>NZ_CAUVXP010000156.1:0-12595 GCF_963555955.1 Protofrankia sp. Cas3 | reverse complement strand
GGTGTCCTGGCGGGTCTGGTCCCGGACCAGCCGGACCGGGCTGTCCTCGGTGGATCTTCCCGGCCCGCTGTCCTGGCGGGCATCGACCCGCCGGCTCACCACCGCCGAACGAGCCACCCGCCGGCGGCGCAGTCTGCGCCACCGTGCGGTGCTGATCGACCTGCTCGCCCTGGCCCTCGCCGCCGCGGCGATGCTGCGCCAGCCGGGATGGCTGCTGAGCCTGCTGGCGGTGGCGGCCGCGACCGCCGCCGGCGCCTACCTGTACGCCCGCCGCGCTGACACCCGCGCCCGTACCCGGTCCCAACCCAGCTGACCCCACGCCGGTACCGATCAACCCGGATCTATCCACCCCACAGAACAGGACACCACCATGAAGATCAACCTGTCCGCGATGCGGGACCTCGCCGTGACCGGCGGAGCACTCGCGCTCCTCGCCATGGCCGCCGACGACCTGGGCCTGCTCCCGACCCGACCGCGGCGGAAGGCCGACGCCCTGCCTGCCGTCCGCAACGGCTGGCTGTACAGCGTCGACGGCCTGGCCGGGGACCGGGTCCGCCGGCTCCGGCCCGCCACGCCCGCCGAGGTCTCCGCCTCGGCCGCATCCCTCGCGGCTGGCGAGCACGGCTGGTTCGGGCTCACCGCCGACGGTGAGGTCATCGGGGTGCAGGATGCCCGGTTCATCACCCACGCCGGCCGCGAGTGGGGCCCGAACCGGGTGGACGTCGTCTACGTCACCGACAGCATCACGCTGCCACCCGTGCCGGCCGGGGCGGAGGCGCGTTGATGGCGGCCGCCACCTGCTACCGGCAGCGCATCGACATCCCCGGACCGGACAACCAGCCGATCCACATCGTGGGCACCGACGAGACCTGGCCGGAGATCATCCTGGCTATCGGCGCCGGACGGGTCGTGATGGACGACCCCGACCAGGTTGAAGACGTCCGCGAGCAGCTCTCCGCCGCGCTGGCCCGGGCCGCCGCCGCCATCAACTGGCAGCAGGCCGACCGGCGGCCAACACGTGGTGCCCAGCAACGCCGTGAGCGGATCTACCGGCGGGTCATCGAGGCCGGCTCCGACCCGGTCACCGTCGAAAGCCGGATCGAGCGCGGTCATCCCGAGGTTGTCGTGATGGTCGGCGATGATCGCGACGACGCGGTGACGATGCGCGGCGCCGACGACGTCGCCGCGGTCCGCCGGCAACTGTGGACCGTCCTGGGCCGCGCGCTGACCACCGTCGCCTGGGGCGTCGCCAGTGACCTGCTCGCGCGGGGTTGCTGACTGCCTCTGACCTGCACGACAGATGCCCCCGTCCTGAACTCTCAGGCGGGGGCATCGTCATGTCCGGGCAGATGTGTCACGTCTCTGTGCCACCTGTGCGGAAGCCTCACGAACATCGGACGTTGCCGAATTGGTCGATTTGTTGGATCAAGAACGACCGCTACGGTCGCCGTCCCGACTGTCGTGGGGTTCGTTGTGCGCGGCCGCGGACTGCGCCCGGGGCGCGAACCGGGTTCGGGCGGTGTCGCTGGTCGGGTGGCGGTCGCCGGCGGACTGCACCCGGGCGGCGGCGTCGCGGGTCATCGGTGTGCCGTTGCTCGTCTTGGCCATGACGTCAGGGGCGCCGGTGACGGCGTTGCCGAAACGGCGTTTCGTCACGTGACGAATCTCGGGTGGTCGTTGCTGGTGCTGACGACAACGGCGGATCGGACCAGGCCGGGTGATCGTCGCCAATTTTCTCCACGGTTTCAAGCCCCGGCGTCCTGGTCCGGACCGGCGCCGCGCGACGGGCTGCGCGCGGCCTGGCGGGCCGTGCTCGCCCGGCGCGTCGGCGGCCCGCCCCGTCCGCCGGGGTGTTGCTGGAGGAGTGAGGACGGCCGGTACCTCGATGACACGTGCGGTGGCCACCGCACGCCAGTTCACCAGGAGCGTCCCGCCGGCGGCGAGCCTTAGCACCCCCGCCGCTAACCGATCATGCGGTGTCGGGGTGCTCCGGGGTTGCCGCATCGTGCCGCCGCCGGGGCCGCTCGTCATGCGCGGTCGCGCCGAAGAGCGGGCGCGACCGACCGGACAACCCTGCACGCCTGCACCGGCCCGCGTACCGGAACCCGGTCGCCGGCGCACCATCCCGCGCACCGTTGAAGATCAAAATGTTGTGATCTTCCTCGTTGCCGAAAGCGCGTTTCGTCACAACGAAACATGTCGATCAGCAGCACACCTCTTGCACTATTAATGATCTTCGGTGGGTGCTGGTCGCACGGTGTCCCCATCGGTCGCCCAACTGCCGGCCGGGGCGTTGCGCACGTGACGAAACTTCGCGGGGTGGAGACACGCACCGAGGAACCGCGCTGTGGGCACTGCCGGGCCCTGCTGGTGTACGCGGGGACGGGCCGGCGGCCGCGGTACTGCTCGGCCAGCTGTCGCACCCGGGCATGGGAGGCCCGCCGCTACGGCGCCGGCGCCGGGGGTGCCACCAACCGGCCTGGTGCCGAGGCGACCGACACCGTCCTCCCCCCGCCACCGGCGCCGGAGACCGCAGGTCCGGCGGTGGCGACGACCGCACGCCAGTGGGCGGTGCTGCTCGACACCCTCGCGGTGGAGTTGGTCGGCGGGCCGGTGGGCCGGGCGCACTACGACCACCGGCACCTGCACGCCGCGCTCCTACGGGTGTGGGGCGCGCTGGACGCCGCGCACCCCGGCGGCCTGGACGCGCTGGAGCGCCGCCGGTAACGGCCGGCCCGGCTGTGCCCGCGGCGACTGGTCAACAGTGTTGACTGCGTGCCGCGGAGGTACCGGACCGTGCCGTCCGCCGCCGGCGGACCGTCCATGATCCACAGGGGAGCAAGATAGACATTTGGTTCCCAAATGTCGGGTCCGACCGGCGCGGTCGGAGCGGTACGGTGCGGCCAGCGGGCCGGCCCCGCCGCGATGGGGCCGGGGTGGCGGGCTCCGTCCGGGTCGTCGACGCAGCCGGTTCCGCGCGCGGCCGCGGTCGGACGGCCTGTCGGTAAGGACGCTGCCACCCGCCGCAAACCATGGTGATCGTGCGGGTTCGACGTGGAATGTCCATGATCACGCTGGTAGCAAGATATGGCATTTATAAGCAAAAGTGCCGTCCGGGTGCGGACGGCCACGATGGGCGGCGCCGGTCAGTGCCGGGCTGTCGGCGGCCGGGGGGCGCCGGCGAGCTGGGTGCGGAGCTCGGCCACGGCGGCCTGCGCGGTCTGCGCCTGCTGGCGGGTGACGGCCAGGTCGGTGTGCGCGGCGTGGAGCAGGTCGGCGGTCTGCTCGGCTCGCGCCCGGGTGGCGGCCAGGTCGGTCTCGGCGGTCTCGGCGCGGGCGTGGGTGACGGCCAGGTCGGTCTCGGCACGGGTCCGGGCCGCCTCGCTGCTGTCCAGCCGGCCGGACAGCCCGGTGACCTGACTGCGGGCGGCGGCGAGCTGGTCGGTGGCGACGGCGAGCTGGGTGCGCAGGTCGCCGGCGGTGTCGCGGGCGGCGGCCAGCTCCCGGTCGGTCTGTACCCGGGCCGCCTCGGCCTGGCGCAGCTCGCCGGTGCGGGTCTGTAGCTGCCCGCGGAGGTCGGCCAGCTCGGTCTCGGCGGTGTCGCGGGCGGCGGCCAGGTCGCCGCGGAGCCCGTCGGTCTCGCCGTGGGCGGCGTGGAGCTGTTCGCGGACGTCGGTGAGCGTGGCCGTCGTCTCCTCAACGGCGGTGAGTGCTTCGGTGGCGGCGGCGTCGGCTTCGGCCCGGGCGGCCCGTTCCTCGCGGAGGGCCTGCTCGACCGCCGCGGTGCGGGCGGTGGCGGCGGCGACGCGGCGGTCGGCGTCGGTGGTGACCGCGGCGATCTGTACCGCGGTCGCGCCGGGGTCGCCGGCGGTCTGCAGGTCGGCGGCCAACCCGGACAGCCGGGCGAGCATCCGGTCGACCTCCCCGCGCAGGACCGCGAGGCCGGTTTCGGCGCGGGCGGTGGCGATCGTGACCGGCCGGTCGAGGTCCGCGGCGACCGGCGGGCGGCCCGGGGTGGCGGTCCCGCCGGTTTTCTGCCGGGCACGCCAGGCCGAGGCCCGGTGATGCGCCGGGTCGTCGCAGTACTCGCTCGGCCGGCCCACCCCGGGCGTCGGCGGCGCGCCGTCGCGGGTGCAGCCGGGGAACCGGCACGTCCGCACCATCTGATCATCCGTCATACCGTCACTCTATCATGACAGAATACGATTACGTAATACGGAAACAGATTACGATAACAGAATACGGAATGACGCTATTGGCAGGATCGAAGATCGGGGATCGTGGCAAGACACCCGAGGAAGCCGAGCTCCACGACCGCCTCCAGGCTCAGGTACTCCAACGCCGCGCGGGCCAGTAGCCCAAACCCGCACCCACTACTGGCCCCGCTACCCGCCTATTGCCGGTTTCCGCCGTACCTTGGCTGCACCCCGGGGAAGAGCCGGCGCCGCCGGGAGGTCGGCGACCCGACCCGACGCGGTGCGGGGTGGCCTCAGCGTCGCCGGCGGGCCGTCCCCAGCTGCTCCAGCGCCAGCACCAGGGCGACGGTCGCGGCGTCCCGGGAGGGGTAGGTCCGGCCGGGCACACCGGCCACCCCGAGGGAGGGCAGCAGCGGGATCCAGCCGCGGGCGGTCCCCCGGGCGGTGTAGCCGGGGCGCAGCCGGCCGATCAGCACACCGGCCAGCGACACGTCCCAGCCGGTGTCGGTCCGGGTGTAGACCGGCGCCGGCGTGCCGGTGGGATCGGCCCGCCGCCGGGTCACCGCGGCGACCGCGGCCCGGGTCGCGTCACCGGGCCGCGGCTCCCCCGCCGTGGGGGTGGATGGGTCGCTACCCGCGGCCGCGGGGGCCGCCGGCCCGACGGTGGGGCTGGCCGCGGGGGATACCGGACGGGTGCCCCCCGGACCGGGGGTACGGGCTACCGGCGGGGCGGTCGGGTCGGCGGCTAGCCGCCGGCCGTGGTCGGCGATCCGCGCGACGACGGGTCGCTCGGTGGCGGACAGCGCGGCGAGCACGCCGACACGGTCACGGTCGGACAGGCGGGCCAGCAGCCCGTGCACGAGCCGGGCCGCGACCCGCTCGTCCACGTCGGCGTCGACGGCGGAACCGGCGGCCACCGGCGATATTGGTGGCGCCGGTGCGACCGGTGGCGCGGCCGGCCGGGCGGGCATGCTCGCCGCCGGGGGTGGAGTGAGCCGGGCCCACCGCTGCCGGGCACCCTGACGGGTCATCCCGCCGGCGACCCGGCCGATCTCCCCCCAGCCGGCGCCGGCGGTGTGCGCGGCCAGCATCGCCGCCTCCACCTCGCCCTCCACCGCCACCGCCAGCTCCCAGGCGGCCGCCAGCCGGGCCAGCGCCACCGCCCGCGGCTCGTCGCCGGGTCCGGGGGCCGGGGTCCGGGCGGCGAGCAGGTCCCGCACCACCACCGTCACCGTGTCCGCCGTCATAGCGACAACGATAGTTGCCGTATCCATCGGCGACAACACCTGTTGCCGACCGATGGTGGTGACGGCATCCGGTCCGGCGGATGATCCAACAGGTAACGAAAGACCCGCATGATCGCCTGGACGGTGTCGCGTCGTGCGCGACACCGTCATATGTCCCTTACCGATTGCGTACCGACCTGTGACGGTCTGTCCGCCCCTGAGGTGGGGGTGCGGGGACGGGGTCCTCGTCCCGATCGTGACCGCGTCCGGCTACCGCTCCTGGACCCTGCCAGGACGCCGACCCCGCCGGGCCGCGGTACACCGGCGGACCCTCGCCCGACCGTCCGCCGGCACCACGACCTGCGGCGATGAGCGCCGCGATGCCGGGGACCGACCGGCCCGTATCATGCGGGTCCGGGCTACCACCCCCGCGCGGCCGTCACCGCGGCGAGCGCGACCAGGACGCCGGTACGCACCGCGCCCAGGCCGTGGTGGTGCTCGAACCAGTCGAGCATCCCCGCGACCACCGCGACGAGCAGAGAAACAGCGGCGACCAGCGCCACCACGAGCATGACCGTCGGGGTCGACGTACACCGTGGCACCTCCAGGACAGACCACCCCATGTGGGAGGTGACCCAGGACCGGCGGGACCCGCTCCACTCCTACCGGACGCCGGGCCCGCGCGGCAAACACGACCTGTGGAGGGGGGCGACCGGAATACGGCCGGAAGCCGCTGTAGCGATCTTCTTTCGCTGGGCTGCGTGGTCTGGGTGTCGGCTGCTGTGGGGTGGGGCGGCCTGATTGGTGGTGTGCGCGGGATGGTGCGGCGAGGGTGGTGTGCGCGTATTCCGGCTTGGGGGACGGTGTTGATCTCGGATGGCGTCGATCGAGCGGACGGCCTTTCCGCGGTTTCGGAAGGTGGTGTCGGCGTGGGAGTTACATGAGGCGTTCACGCCGTCGGCGGCAGAGGTTCGGTGGGGGCGCCAGACGGCGCGGACCGAGGCGAACCTGCTGGTGCTGATGGGCTCGGGTGGACAGCCCCGGGGGGCGGTGGATCTGTGTGCGCCGCCGGTCGAGGAGGCTGGCGGCTAGGTTGACGGCCGGCCGAGCGGGGGAACAGCCCGTTGGCATCAATTTGTACTCAAGTCCACCAACAAACGGCCCCCGTCCTCGGTGACATAACCACTGGAGTTAGGTGTGACGTGGATGGTGGTCGATGGGGTAGGGATGACTTGTCTGGCTACGCACAGGTCAACTGCGATCGTTCCTTTATCCACATATAGTAGCCGTCCTCCGTGCTGTTCGACGAGGCGCCGGGCGGCGTACACACCTGGTTCGGTGTCAGCGGCAGTGCCCCCCCGGGTGACGGAGTGACAGATACGGAGATGGACCTTCGGATCGAACTTGCCGAGCAGCATTCCATTGATCTGGATGGGGGTGCCGGGCTCGGAGTGGCTGATGGCGTTGTCGAGGAGGTTGGCCACGACCTGGTGGAGGATCTTTCGGGGCATCTGAATGGCTGCCTTGGTTTCGATCTGAACCGTGACCCTCTCCCGCAGGTCCGCGGGGTGTCGCAAGACGGTGAGGACCGCGTTGACAACTTCACTGAGATCGGCGGTGTCGCTGGTTATGGTCTCTCCTGTCGCCGCAGTGAGTCGGGTCTCCAACAGAGCGGAGAGGCGCTTGATTGCGACAGCGATCCGATCAGCGCTCTCGCGGTCAAGGAGGTGTTTGTGCTGGTCGAGGGGTCCGCGGATTTGCTGTAGAAGGGCACGGTATTCGGCGAGCAGACTGCCGTAATTAGTAACAGCATCTCCCTCTTTTTCAAGAAGCTCGATCAAGCTCTGCTGGCTTGCGCAGGTATTGATCAATTTCTGCTGACTTGCGTCGAGCTCGGTACGGTCGTCGGCTCCTCGGCGTGCCTGCTCGTTGTAGCGCCAGAACATCAACGGGGCGCGGGCCCACGTTTTCATGGCTGTTGCAGCATGTGCTGCATGCTGACGATGACGCCCGCGATGCACCGCGTCGTCGGCATAGGCCGTGAAGCGAGCCGGAGAGATCAAGGTTGCGCTCTGTGAGTTCGCCTGGCGGAGACGTTCACCAGCCTGCTGAAGCTGCTCGTCAAAATCGCGGTGCGTCTGCTCGAGGCGCTCCGTGGCGAGCTGGGCGCGGATTCCTGCGACAGTGGCCGCCTCTTCTGCCCGGCGGCACTGTTCCTCCGTAGCGATCCGGGTGGCGACGGCCGCATCCCGGGCACGGATGGCTTCGTCGCGTTCCCCTTGGGCCGCGGCCTTCTCCTGCTCCGCCTTCTGTACCTGGCCGCGCAATGAGCGGAGGGTGTCGTTATCGTGCTGTGCCTGCTCGAGGCGCTCCGGGGCGTGCACGGTGTCGCAAACATGTCGCATCATCTTGATGACGCTCTTGAGTTGATCGCATTCCATCGTTAGTTGATCGCATTCCGTCGTCACATGCAAGAGTCGATCGGTAGCGCTAACGATCGTGAGCAGTCTTCCCAGCGTCCACGGCGCTACCCGGCGGGGTTCAAAGCCGTGAGCGTCGTCATCGGCAAGTTTCGACGTGGCCGAGGGTACGCAGTCATTAGCGTCCGGGAACGCCTTGCGGTACAACGCGGCGCATGTCGCGAGCTCCTGGTCTTGCAGTTCAGAGGGGACGCCCAGAGTCACCTGAGCCTCAAAATAGATCCACTTCTTCGGGGCGCGGCGGCCGATGCCATCCCGGAAGAGGCGCCCAATCTTTGTCGAGAGAGTCCGTTGATCTATTTTCGTCACATGTGGGGCGAGGCCGCGCGCGATTGCGTCGAGCGACACGGGGTGACGTTGGTGGAGATCGTAACGGTACGTGAGTAGTTTTGCCAGGTCTGGATCATCGGCCGGCGGCCGTGGGGGTTTCTGTGAAGCCCCTGGCATGGTGTCCTTCTTTCCATCATCGGATGCGGCAGTCCGCCATGCTGCGTGCCGTACTGCTCGTCGGCCCGGATATGGATGCAACAAGCTGTTGCATCCATATCCGGCACTCGATCTGCCACAAAAATCATGCCAAGTTTATGCATCAATTTGCCACGCATTTGCCGATGTGGTGTTACTGAAACGTCGGCATCTGAAGCCACACAGCACAATTTCCAGCGGCAGCCTTGGGAGGAGAACGGATGAAGCACGACCGGCGACGTGAGTCGGCGACAGGCGCCCGCTCGCGTTCGCTGAGCGGTGGAGGCGCAGGTAGGGAGGGCCGACGGGCCATCCCACCCTCGGGGCCCGGCCCCATACCCTCTTCTGCTCGCCGATGGCCCCGTGCAAGACACATGACTAGTTTGATTCATCAGCACCGGGACGGTGCGGTCCAGCGCCTGGATCTGCGACTTCTCGTCGCCGCAGAGCACGATCGCCTTCTCCGGCGGGTCGAAGTAGACGCCGACCACGTCGCGGACCTTCTCCACGAACAGCGGTCGGTCGACAGCTTCCAGGTCTCGACCAGGTGCGGCTTGAGCCCGAACGCACGCCACATCCGTGACACCGTCGACTGCGACAACCCGCTCGCCTTGGCCATCGACCGGCTCGACCAGTGGATGTCGCCATTCGGCGGGGTCTCCTCCAACGTCCTGGTGATGACCTCGTGGACCTGGGCGTCGGTCACCGTGCGCGGCCGGCCTGGCCGCGGCTCGTCGACCAGCCCCTCCAACCGGTCGGCCGCGAACCGGTTCCGCCACTTCGCCACCGTCGGCAGCGACACCCCGACACCCGCCGCGCACGCCAGCACGGTCCTCGACCGCTGCGTGAGCGCCTGCGACGTCTTCGGCCGGCGCACTCAGCTCTCCAGCACCCGCCGTTCGTCGTCGGACAGCTCAATCGGCACAACGCACGGCCCAGGCATACCCCCAGCATACGATCTACAAAAGAAATAAAGACTCGGAACACTAGGAGTGGACGGGTCCGGCGTGCAGCAATCCGCGTCCTCTGGCACCATTCACACACTAGAGAGCCAACAGAAAAACATTTGTACGACAAATAAATAATCCGGGGGTTGAAGCGGCATTGATGATCAATCAAATCTGTTTTACGCCTAGCAAGTTGCTTCCATGGGAAAGGCGAAGGACTGTTACTCTGAGCGGCGTCGAGGTCCGGAGAGCGCCGTGTACATGCGGTCCGGCCTCGACGGTCCTTTAAGTACCGGCGGTCCGTGGGACGGCCTGCTCTGTCGACTCAGATCTGGTCGACAGCGTGGTCGTCCAGGGTCGCCCCGCCAGGGGGCAACTCCACTACGGAGGCAGCCGGTGCCACATCGGACCGAGCGTGAGCAGGAGTCCTCCGGGTCTCCTGTGCGATGGAAGCGTCGATTCGTCTGGGCGTTGCGCGGTCTCTCGATCGCGGTGTCCTTCGCCCGGTTGGTGTTCGGTGACGAGCACCGCGTGACCCTCATCACCCAATGGGTGATGAGGGTCATCGCGGATCTGACGCCTGGAGCGGAAGAGCAGTCACACGGCGCCAACCAGTAGCTGCTGTCCGCCCCGCTCGGGAGCCCCGAAGGGAATCTTCCCTTCGGGGCTTCTTTCGTACACCTAATTGTGACCCTTCGAACACAATATGATACGAGGCGTTGTCGACGTGCGCCAGTTTCCGCAAAAATGGGATAGCCGTCAAATAACGCTAGAAAACTTCCTCCAACGATCCGACCTGCAAAACCGCCTGTGTCGCAGCAGTCCAAGCGTTGCCGATCAGACCCTCAACCAGACACAACACGGATTCGGCCGCTCGACTAGCCCCGTCTTCCGCACATGGGTTCATGACCTGCGGCGATACATCGATTGATCAACAGGGTCAGGGCGCTGACCTGTGACGACTGACGACGCGCTCATGTGCGGAAAACAGGGCCGGACAAGGCAGATTCCGAGGCGCTGGTGGAACGGAGGCCCCATGGGCGGGTCCCCCTCCTGCTAGCGGGGCATCGCGGAGCGCATCTGGACGGGTGCTCTGGTCCCTCCGTGACCTGCCGCGATGCTGGGGACCACCCCGGTCCGGGCGGCGTCCGTCCCGTCGGCGGTTACCAGCCTTGGGTGTCTGGCGCCCGGTAACGATCCTTCTCACGCGTCAGAACCGGGGCACACCGGACGGTGGGGACGGAGGGTTTTTCGACCAGGACACCGGCCGCTCGACTCCCGCCGGCAGCACCGTGCGCCCGTCCCCCCGCGCCACCTCAAGCTGTTCCTGCGACAGGTCCGTGTCGGTGAGGTTTGCCCCAACCAGCACCGTGTCGGTGAGGGTCGCCCCAACCAGCACCGCGCCGGTGAGGGTCGCCCCAACCAGCTGCGCGTCGGTGAGGACAGCGCCGGTCAGGTCGGCACGGGTGAGGGTCGCCGCGACCAGGTCGGCGCCGGTGAGGACAGCGCCGGTCAGGTCGGCACGGGTGAGGGTCGCGCCGCCCAGGTCTGCGCCGGTGAGGGTTGTTCTGCTCAGGTCGGCGCCGGTGAGGGTCGCCGCGACCAGGTCGGCGCCGGTGAGGTCCACCCCGCCCAGGTCGGCATGGGTGAGGGTCGCCTCGAATAGCGAGGCGCCGGTGAGCACAGCGCCGGTGAGGACAGCGCCGGTGAGGACAGCGCCGGTGAGATCGGCGCGGGGGACACCGGCGCGTGCAGGCAGCCGGCCGAGCACGGTGAGGGCCGCCTGGATGTCGGTGTCCGGCCCGGCCGGTTCCGTAAGTTTCGCGCCGTCAGCCGGGGGTGCGGCGGGGACCGGCCGGGTCCGCTGGCGGCGCAACGTCCCGGGCCGGTCGGGAATGGTGTGCTCCCGGACGAACGCGCTCAGCACCTCCACGACGGTGCGGTGGTCGGCGGGCGAGTCGACCGCGATCCGTTCCAGCGCGTACAGGCCACCGAGGCGGACATCGAGGGTGTCCGAGCCGAGCTGGGTGACCGCGGCGGTGTACCGGTCCGCCAACTGCGCGGCGAGCTCCCGGGTGTGGGTGAGCTCGGTGGCCCGCCGGGTCTCGGCCAGCATCGTCAGATCCCGTTCCCGGGCGTGGTCGTTGGCGCGGCGGGTCTCGGCAACATTGATCATGACGCCGGTGAAAGCGACGAACCCCGCCATCGCGGTGAGGATCCCGGCCCGGGTGTTGGCGATCGCGACCGTCGGATCGGCCGCATGCGGGTAGAGGGCCGGGGCCTTGTTCCACAGCACGGCCAGCACCACCAGGCCGCCCAGTCCGCACCCCGGCAGCACGACCCGCTGCCAGCCGCCCCCGCTTCCCCGCACCATGGGACAGAGTTGTACGCCACGGCACACACCGGACCGCACGCGTGACCGCCGGCCGACCGTCCCGACGCCCGATACCCAACGCCGGGCACCCCGTCCCGAACGCCAGCAACAGGAATAAAGCCGATATTTAGGTCGAGTTTGTCGACGCGGTGGATGACGACTGGACGCCAGGAGCGGTCAGGACGCGGGTATCCCGGCGACACCGAGTTGACGCCCGAGTGTGATCCAGTCGGTAGCGATCCCGTGCTGGGCGTCGGCCAGGGAGAGCCGGCCGGCGCAGACAGCCTGTTTGGCGGCGTTTTCCACCGGGTCCTTGGCGTTGTGCAGCCCTTTTTCCGGCCAGAGGTTTGCCACGGCCGCCGGCGCGCCGCCGAGTTCCAACGAGATCAGATGGTCGAGCTCGTAGGAACTCGGGTCCGGGCCGGCGTAGGCGCCGTAGGCGGCCACCGCCTGCTGTTTGATCCGGTTGGTGTAGGAGACCGGGGGCCGGATCGTCGCGGTCCACCCCACCGTGCAGATCGTGCGGCCGATCGTCGCCTGGGTGACGTCGGGGTTGACCGCCCCCGGCGTACAGACGGGGTCGGGCAGCTCCTCATGATCCCGCGTCTGGCAGTGGGCCGGATAGACCGTGGACGTCGCCGCCGGCACAACCCGGTCCGCCGCACCCGAGGGCGTCGGGGTCGACGCCGTCCCCCGGATTGTGGCAGGGGCTGCACAGGCGGCCAGCGCCAGGAGTAGAACCACGGGGGCCAGACGCAGACGGGGCACGACGCGAGTGTGACGGCCATGCCCGTCGACGGGGAACCGCACCCTGCTGTCGGTCTCCCGTCATCTCACCCGATCCTGACCATCGGGTCCCGGTGTCAGATTCCGCAGTCGTGTGCACGGATGTCCGAGGTCCTCTGCA
>NZ_CAUVXP010000155.1:0-14136 GCF_963555955.1 Protofrankia sp. Cas3 | reverse complement strand
CGGGGGAGTGGTCCGGGGCGTCCCCGATGATCACTGCGACCGCCGGCGGGTTGCGCCATCCCAGCGCCGCCGCGCGCGAGGGCAGCGCCCGCTCGACCTCGCCCCGCACGACATGGTCGACGACGAGCGCCTCCAGCCGGGCATCCCAGGCGCCGCGCTCCTCAGCCGCGCGGGCGTAGACGACCGCACCGGCGAAGGCGATGTCACGGGAGTAGCGCAGCACATCGGCCAGCAGCCGCTGCTCGTGGTCGGGGCCGGCAAGGGCTGGCACCTCGGCTTCGATCGCCTCGACCGCCACCCGGACGAGGTCGACCAGGCGGCGGAAGGTGACCGCTCGGACGAGATCACGGGGGGCGACCCGGAAGACGTCCCCGGACAGCTCTCGGGCGTGTTCGGGCCGCCGGCACCACTCCACGAAGGAGGAGATCCCCGCCTGTACCACCATCTGGATGTCAGCCCGGTGGCGCGCCGACATGTTCGAAAACCAGGGCAGGACATCGTGCATGCGCACCACGGCCCGGCTCGCCAGCATGCCGCTGGACCGTTCGATCCGCCGGATGACCTCCTCGGCCGCGGTGGGAGCGCCGGCTTGCTCGGGCAGGGCTCCGGCGGCCACGCTCGTGGCTGAAGGAGCGTCGTTGCCCGTCGTCGGCCGCGTCACCGCTCACCACCGTCGAACATGTCTCCTCCATCATCGCGCCGCCGTCGGCCGTCCATCAACGATCCGGGGCCTTCGGCATGATGGAACCACGGCTGCCGGAACACGGTGGGACCGTGCGATCGTGCGCATTGCCGGTGGGCTAGAACTGGTCGTTGAAACGGCTGGCCCAGTTGTGGACGTTCGCGACGTACGCCCGGGTCTCGCCGAAGTCGGGGACTCCACCGGCGTCCCGGACGGCCCGCGGCCCTGCGTTGTAGGCGGCGAGGATCAATGACACGCGGTCGCCGGGCAGCTTCTGGACGAGGTCGGCGAGATGGGCCTCATAGCGCGCGGCGGACGGGATGGCGTCCGCGGGATCCAGCGGATTCGCCTTGCCGTCGGCGTTGCCGTCGACGCCGAACTGCCGCCAGGTCTCGGGCAGGAACTGCATGAGGCCCTGCGCCCCGGCGCTGGACACCGCCAGGCGGTTGAACTTGCTCTCCACCCGTGCCTGACCCGCGAGCTGCGCAGCGGTGAGCACACCGTAGACGGCTGCGGCCTCCTGGAAGAGGGGGATCAGATCGGGCGGGACCCGAGCCGATGATCGGGATGTGGTACCGCCGCAGCCGGCCAGCACCGTCGCCGTCACGACCGTGACCATGAACAGAGTGAGCGTGGCGGTCCGGGGTAACAGCGCCCGCCGGGTCGTGCCGCGCACCCGGGTCCACGATTTCCACTGAGCGTTCACCCGCCCATTCTCCTGCGTCGGATGATCATATGTGTGGATCCGCTCAATCTCCCGGCCTCCCGCGTGCCGACACCGTTGTCCAGTGCGGAGGTGAAGCGATGACGGTCTCATGCATCGCAGCCGGCTGCCCGATGACTCGCGGGACAGATGATTCCAACTGGACACCTTTCGACGCCGCTGTGGATGCATGTGCTGTGATATTACTAAGGGAGATACAGTAGAAGCTAGGAGTGACGTTATTGGCATTTTGGCGAGGTCCCGGCTAGCCCTCGACGGTGGACGACCAGTTCGTGACCGGCCGTATCCATCATGGCCAGTCTTCCGTCCCGATGAGATCGCCGCGGTGACGGCCACCATGCGCCGGGGTGAGGTCACCTACTGGACGGGCCGCGAAGGACGGCGATTCGAGCGTGAGTTCGCCGACGCCGTGGGCGCTTGTCATGGGCTGGCGGTGGCCAACGGCACCGTTGCGCTGGAGATCGCTCTGCGGGTCGTCGGGATCGGGCCGGGCGACGAGGTGGTGGTGCCGGCGCGATCGGCCATCGCGTTGGTCAGCTGCGTTGCCGCACTCGGCGCCCGGCCGGTCTTCGCCGACGTCGACGGCGAGTCGCAGACGATCACCGTTGACTGCGTCCGCCGGGTTCTGACCGAGCGGACCCGTGCCGTTGTCGCCGTTCACCTCGCCGGTTGGCCGGTGGACGTCGATGCGCTGCGGGACCTGGCCGCAACCCACGGTCTTGTCGTCATCGAAGACTGCACTCAGGCACACGGCGCCACGCTGCGTGGTCGACCGGTCGGAACCCTGGGCGATATCAGCGTGTGGTCATTCGGCTGTGACAGTATTCTCAGCACCGCTGGTGAAGGCGGCATGGTCACCACCGACGACGCGGCGTACTACCGGGCCGCCTGGTCCTACACCGACCATGGCAGACGGTTCACGGTGATGGACGCGGGCCCCGGGCCGGACCCGGACGACCTGGCGGGATATGACCGCTGCGGTCCGGGCATCGTCCACGACAGCTTCGGAACCAATGCCCGCATGCACGAACTGGCTGCGGCGGTAGGCCGGACCGGGCTTGCGCACCTACCGGAGATGGTCGAGCGGCGCCGGGACAACGCCATGCTGCTCGCCCTTCGGCTACGCGACGTCGCGGCGTTGCGGCTGCCCGCACCGCCCCCGCACGTCGGCCACGCCTACTACCGCTGGTACGCGTTTGTCCGGGCTGACCTGCTTGGTGGCGGCTGGAGTCGGGACCGGGTCGTGGCGGCCGTGCGGGCGGAGGGAATCCCCTGCTTCGCCGGTTGCCGCGGGGAGGTCTACCAGGAGGCGGCCGTGCCGCAGCGGTGGCAGCCCGCGGCCCCCCTGCCGGTGGCCGGGGAACTGGGCCGCACCGCGATCGCCCTCCTCGTGCATCCGACCCTCGACCCGTCCGACATCTCCGACGCCTCCGATGCGCTTATCAAGGTCATGTCGGTGGCGGCCCCAGGGTAGTTCGCGTATCAGCGTTCGTTGGCGACCGCGGTGGGCGCGTTGTCGGGTCGGGGTTGAGCGGGGATGACTGCCGCCAGCCGCGGCTGGCGATCGAGGTCCTCGCAGCGGGCGAGCACACGCAGCGCTGCCCTGGTGCTCTCCGGCGCTCCCCACGGGTCGAGATCGAGGATGTGCCGCCGTTCGACCGGTGGCGCTGACACGTAGGAGATCAAGGGGTGATGGCGGCGGATGTCGTGTTCATCGTCGTCGAAGAGTTCCTCGTGCAGCTTTTCGCCGGCGCTGAGCCCGGTGTAGACCACCTCGACGGGGCGCGGCGCCCGAGTCGCCAGCCGCCTGGCGACATCGGCGATCCGCACGGGTTGGCCCATGTCGAGCACCAGAATATCGCCGTTTCCACCCAGCGCTCCGGCCTGGATGACCAGTTCCACGGCTTCCTCGACGGTCATGAAGTAGCGGGTGACATCCGGATGCGTGACCGTGAGCGGACCACCGGCTGCCAGTTGGCTGGCGAAGACCCTCAGTACGGAGCCCTGGCTGCCCAGGACGTTGCCGAACCTGACGCTCACGAGCACCCCGCGTGCATGCTGGGCGACATGGGCGGTCAGGCGTTCGGTGATCCGCTTGGAGTAGCCCAGGACGCTCGTCGGGTTCGCGGCCTTGTCGGTCGAGATGTTGACGAACCGTTCGACGCCGACGGACACTGCGGCGTCGAGGATCGCAAGTGTCCCCCAGACGTTGGTCTTGACCGACTCGCCGGGAAAGCGTTCCAACAGCGGCAGGTGTTTGAGCGCGGCGGCGTGGAAGACCACCTGCGGCCGGTGCTGCTCGAACAGCATGTCGACGGCCTGGACATCCCGAATGTCGCACAGCACGACGGCTTCGTCGTCGGCGATCGGCTGGCCGTGGATGGACAGCTGGACGGCCCGCAGGGCTGACTCGTCGCGGTCGAGCATGATCAGCTTGCCGGGGTGGTAGCGGTGGATCTGGCGGCACAGTTCGGAACCGATCGAGCCGCCGGCTCCGGTGACCAGAACCCGCTTGCCGGTGAGATAGCCCGCAACCGAGGAGACGTCGGTCTGGATCTGGCAACGTCCCAGCAGATCGCTGAGGTCGAGGTCGCGGATGTCGCGCACGTCGACGCGGCCGTCGATGAGATCCACCACCCGTGGGAGCACCTTGACGGTGAGGCCGGCGTCCTCGGCGACCATGGTGATCTCCCGTAGCAGCGTGCCGTCGGCGCTCGGGATGGCCACCAGGAGGGTGCGCGCACCGGTCTGGGCGGCGACCGTGGCAATGGCGTCACGCCCACCGCGTACCCGGACACCGCCCAGGGCCAGGTTCCAGGTTCGGGGATCGTCATCGAGCAGTGCCACCGGCAGGTACGGGCTGTCCGGGGTGTGCAGCATCGAGGCCAACACGCGGTCGGCTCCCTCACCCGTGCCGAAGACGATGATCGGCTCGGTGTCGGGGCGGTGCCGGCGCCGGCTGCGTTGCTCGGCCAGCCGCCACAGGTAGCGGACGCCGAACATCCCGACCAGCCCCACGGCGCCGGCAAGGGGAAGGACCCCGAGCGGCAGTGGGCCGTGCCGGCCGATGGTCGCCTCGACGATGACGATCCCGACCGTGGTGAGCCCGACCGAACAGGTCAGGGCGAGTACCTCGTCGAAACCACCGAACCGGTATCGCCCGAGGTAGAGGTGCAGGGCTGTTCCGGTGAAGTACAACAGGCAGGCCGCGAGAAACGCGATCACCCAGAACTCGACGTCGGCCACGGGTGACTGGCCGAACCGGGCAAGGTAGGCCGCGCCCAGACCGAGCGACAGACATGCCGCGTCGACGCCGATCTGTAGACCGACGCGCCAGCGCAGGTCCAGCAGGGACAGCCGGGCCACAGCCCGCCACCATCGGACTCCTCGACTGGCGACAACCCTTCGCTTCTTCATGGATCCACAGAGTAATAACTACTGATGGTAAGTGTGTGGATGTGAAACGAGTATGTTGGTCGCGCAGCGTGGTGCTGCGATAACTAGGATGCTTTGCCCGGAGAGGACAGGTCTGTTGGTGGAACTTCGGGACTATGTCAGAGCGCTCCGCCGGAGTTGGCCGCTTCTGCTGGTCTGCGTCATGCTTGGTGTGCTGGTCGCCGCGGCCGTCACATGGCGGGAGGCGAAGGTCTACGCCGCCACCGAGACCCTGGTGGTGTCGTCGAACGGCGGCGACAGCGCGGCATCGGCCTACCAGGGCGGCCTGCTGTCCCAGCAGCGGGTGAAGTCCTATGTCGATCTCGTGGCCAGCGACCGCATCGCCGCGGGGGTCATCGCAAAGCTCGGACTCGACCTCTCGCCACAGGTCCTGCAGGCTCATATCAAGGCCACCGCCGTCCCCGACACGGTGTTGTTGCAGACTGTCGTGACCGACGGCGATGCCCGGCGTGCCCAGATGATCGCGACGGCGGTCGGCGAGGTGTTTTCCGCCGCCGTCGCGGAGATCGAGACGGCGGCGCCGGGCAGTCCGCCGTCGGTGCGGGTGAGCGTCTGGGAGAACGCGAAGCTGCCGACCGCACCCGTGGCGCCCAGGCCCGCCCGTGCCATGTCGCTCGGCGCTGTGCTGGGCCTGCTCGTGAGCGTCGGTGCGGCCGTGGCCCGTCAGAGGCTTGACACGAGCGTGCGGACCGAGTCCGACGTCGCCGCGGCGACCGGCCTGGCGACCCTCGGTGCGGTCGCCCTGGACCCCGCGGGTGCCCGTTATCCGCTCATCGGGGCGCTGGACGCACAGTCCGCGCGGTCGGAGGGATTTCGTCAACTTCGGACGAACCTGCGGTTCGTCGACGTGGACACACCGCCTCGCGTCATCCTGGTCGCCAGCTCGATGTCCGGAGAGGGCAAGACGGCGACCACCTGTAACCTGGCGATCACCCTTGCCCAGGCCGGGGCCAGGGTGGCCCTGGTCGAGGCGGACCTGCGCAGACCGTCGTTCGGGGAGTATCTCGGGATCGAGACGGCCGCCGGTCTCACGTCTGTGCTGATCGGTGCCGCTGACCTCGACGACGTGCTTGTGCCGTGGGGCGACGACGGCGGCCGCCTGGAGGTTCTGCCCAGCGGGCCGTTGCCTCCCAACCCCAGCGAGCTGCTCGGATCCCGCAACATGGGCGACGTGCTGGGCGAGTTGTCCCGGCGCTTCGACATTGTGCTCATCGACGCTCCGCCGGTGCTTCCGGTCACCGATGCGGCCGTGCTCGCCGCGCAGGTCGATGGCACCCTGCTGGTCGTCCGCAGTGGTAAGACCCGGCGTGAGCAGCTGACCCGGGCCAGCGATGTCCTACGGACGGTGGATGCACGGATACTGGGAGCGGTACTCAACATGATTCCCGCCAGGGAACTGGACGCCATGACCTACGGCTATCCGTCGTACAGCGGGTACTTCCAGATCAGGATGGGGCTGGGGCGGCGGCACGGCCACGACGGCGCTGCCAGCCAGGGCGCGGTCGATCCGCTGCCAGCCACGGCCGGCCACGGTGACGGCATCGCGATCGCCACCCAGCGTGAGCCGATCGACGAACCCGAACCCGTTGTCGAGGGTTCGGGGGATGATCCGGCCAACCTGACGACTCCGCTGGCACTCGATGCGAAGGCGGCCGGATCCCACCGGCGCCAGCGCTACTGATGAAACCCGGGCCAAGCCCCCGGACAAGCCCCCGGACAAGCACCCTGCCGAGCACCCGGCGGCCGGCGCCGCGCTGGGGCCGGTGTTCCGCGGGGCTTCGGGCCCTGGTGGTCGCGGCCGCGGTTGTGGCGCTGCTGGGCGTCGCGGCTACCGTCTGGACGGTGGTCCGCGGCCGGCTGGCGCAAGCGCACCTGCGGGTCGCCCAGACCCAGCTCGCTCAACTCGAACGCGGGCTTTCCGCTGGTCGCGGCCTCTCGGTCGGCCAGCTCCACCGGACGACTGAGGCGATCGCCCGCGAGACGACGGCGGCCAGGCGGCTGACCCAGGGGCCGGTTTTCGCGGTAGCTGGGCGGGTGCCGTTGGTCGGCTGTCCCGTCCACACGACGCGTTCGTTGGCGGTTGCGGTCGACGATCTCGCCGTGGTCGGTCTGCCGGCCGTCGTCACGGTCGGCGCGGCTCTCCGCCCGGCTGTCCCGGCTGTCCCGGCCGGCGCCGGGACAGCCGGCGCCGGGACCGGCTTGTTGCCGCGGCTCGCCGGGGTCCGTGGCTCGATCGACACCGCGCGGACCGCGCTCGAGCAGTTCCGCCAGCGGGCTGCCCGCACGTCCACCTGCGGTGCGATCGGGCGGCTGGTCGGAATCCAGGAGGCGGTCGCGCAGGCTTGGCGGCTGAGCGCGGCCCTCGCCCGGACCGCGCAGATGTTGGATCTCGCCGGTGGCCTGCTGCGCCGATGACGGGGGCCGGCTGGCTACGATGGGCCGGGATCGTCGGTCGATCGGTGAGGAAGGCTTGTGATGAGGTCCGCTGAGATCGCGAGCCGTTGGCTTCGCTACTTCGCCGAGCGCGGGCACACGGTCGTGCCGTCGGCGTCCCTCATCGCGGACGACCCCACGCTGCTGCTCGTGAACGCGGGAATGGTTCCCTTCAAGCCGTACTTCCTCGGCGAGGTCCGCCCGCCCTACACCCGCGCGGCCAGCATCCAGAAATGCGTGCGGACCACCGACATCGAAGAGGTCGGCAGGACCACCCGGCACGGTTCCTTCTTCCAGATGTGCGGGAACTTCTCCTTCGGGGACTACTTCAAGGAGACCGTTGTCCCCCTGGCCTGGGAACTACTCACCACGCCGGTGGCGGCGGGCGGGTACGGGCTGGACGACAGCCGGTTGTGGGTGACCGTCTATCTCGACGACGACGAGACCGCTGAGATCTGGCGGTCGACGGTGGGGGTGCCGGCCGAGCGCATCCAACGCCTCGGTATGGAGGACAACTTCTGGTCGATGGGTGTGCCGGGGCCGTGTGGACCCTGTTCGGAGATCAACTACGACCGCGGGCCGGCGTTCGGGATCGACGGGGGCCCCGCCGTGAACGGCGAGCGTTACCTGGAGCTCTGGAACCTGGTCTTCATGCAGTCCATCCGTGGTGAGGGGTCGTCCAAGAAGGACTACCCGATCCTCGGCGATCTCCCGTCGAAGAACATCGACACCGGCCTCGGCCTGGAGCGTCTCGCCGCGGTGCTCCAGGGCGTCGACAACCTCTACGAGATCGACACCTCCCGGCTGATCCTCGACCGGGCCGCGGAGCTCACCGGTGCCCGCTACGGCGCCGCGGCGTCCTCCGACGTGTCGCTGCGGGTGGTTGCCGATCATGTGCGCACCTCGGTGATGCTCATCGGCGACGGCGTGCTGCCCGGCAACGAGGGACGCGGCTACGTGCTGCGCCGGATGATGCGCCGCGCGATTCGCAACATGCGCCTGCTCGGTGCACCGGACGCGACCATGCCCGAGATGGTCGCGGTCACGATCGAGGCGATGGGCCCGCAGTATCCCGAACTTGTCACCGACCGGGCGCGGATCGACTCGGTGGCGACCGCCGAGGAGGCGTCGTTCCTGGCGACGCTGCGCACCGGGACGTCCATCTTCGATCTGGCGGCGAGCGAGACGAAGAAGGCGGGCGGCGGTGTACTCACCGGTGCGCGGGCCTTCCAGCTGCACGACACGTTCGGGTTTCCCATCGATCTCACCCTGGAGATGGCGGCCGAGCAGGGCCTGACCGTCGACGCGGAGGGCTTTCGCCGGCTCATGGGCGAGCAGCGTGAGCGTGCCAAGGCCGATGCCCGGGCGAAGAAGACCGGGCATGTGGACACCTCGGCGTACCGGGACGTGCTGGCGGCGGCCGGCCCGTCGGTGTTCACCGGGTATGACAGCGCCGCCGGGGACGCCGTCGTCCGCGGGCTGCTGGTGGCCGGGTCACCCGCCCGCGAGGCCGGCGAGGGAAGCGATGTCGAGGTCGTGCTCGACCGCACGCCGTTCTATGCCGAGGGCGGTGGCCAGCTGGCTGACAGCGGCGCGGTCCGCCTCGACGACGGTACCGAGATCGAGATCTTCGATGTGCAGAAGCCGCTACCAGGGCTGATCGTCCATCGTGGTCGGGTGCGCTCGGGCGGGGTCACGGTCGGGATGCACGCGCGGGCCGAGATCGACCCGGCCCGGCGGGGGGCGATCTCGCGGTCCCACAGCGCCACCCACCTGACCCACCAGGCCCTGCGGGACGCGCTGGGCCCGAGCGCCGCGCAGGCCGGCTCGGAGAACTCGCCCGGCCGGTTCCGCTTCGACTTCTCCTGCGCCGGTGCGGTGCCGGTGTCGGTGCTGGCCGACGTGGAGGAGACGATCAACCAGGTGCTGATCGAGGATCTCGATGTGCACGCCGAGGTGATGAACGCCGACGAGGCACGCCGGACCGGCGCCATCGCGATGTTCGGCGAGAAGTACGGCGACCGGGTGCGGGTCGTCTCGATCGGCGAGTACTCCCGTGAGCTCTGTGGTGGCACGCATGTGCGCCGTTCCGGGCAGCTCGGCCTGGTCAAGCTGTTGGGCGAGTCCTCGGTCGGGGCGGGGGTCCGGCGGGTGGAGGCCCTGGTCGGCCTGGACGCCTACCGCTACCTGGCCCGCGAGGCCGTGCTCGTCGCGCAGATCACCGATGTGCTCAAGGCGCCCCGGGCCGAGGTGCCCGAGCGTCTGGCCGGGGTGCTCGGGCGGTTGCGCGACGCCGAGAAGGAGCTGGAGAAGCTGCGGGCCGCACAGGTGCTGGCCGCGGCGGGTGACCTCGCGAGCGCGGCCGAGGACGTCGGCGGGGTCGCGCTCGTCGCCCACCATGCGCCGGACGGCACATCCGCGGATGATCTTCGTAGGCTCGTCCTCGACATCCGCGGCAGAGTCGCCGCCGACCGTCCGGTGGTCGTCGCGGCGGCGGCCGCGGTGGACCGGCGTCCGGTCATCGTGGTGGGTACGAGCGCTTCCGCGCGTGACCGCGGGATCAAGGCCGGGGAGCTCGTCCGCGGCGCCGCGAAGGTCCTCGGCGGTGGCGGTGGGGGCAAGGACGACCTCGCCCAGGGCGGTGGCACCGACGCGACGGCGATCGCGGCCGCGCTCGCGGTGGTCCGCCGGACGGTCGCGCAGCGGGCGACCGCCTGAGCCAGCTCAGGCGACTGGCTGAGCCAGCGCAGGCGACCACCTGGGCCGCAGCCGAATTCTCCTTCTTGAGGAAAGATCACATCCGGAAACCCCGGCCGGTCCGCTGTCGTTGTCCGGTGTGGTTCACCCATCGCTGCGGCGGTCGGATGCGGGCAGGGGCGCCCACCGGGCGGCCCTTGTGACAGGCAAGGTCGTCGGCTTGCGCGACCCATCCGAGGGCGATCTCCATCGCGACATCCCGTCCGGTGCCGATTCGATCCCGAGGAGATTGACATGGCCCTGCGGGCGCACCTGCGGGCGGACGTGCAGGCGTCGCTGGTGGTGTTTCTGGTCGCGATGCCGCTGTCGCTGGGTATCGCGGTCGCCACGGGCGCGCCGGTCGCCGCCGGTCTCATCGCCGCTGTGATCGGTGGGATCGTGGCGGGGGCGCTCGGCGGTGTCTGCCTGCAGGTCAGTGGGCCCGCGGCCGGGCTCACCGTGGTCATCGCGGGGCTCATCACGACCTACGGGTGGCGGGTCACGTGCGCGGTGACCGCGGCCGCCGGTGTGCTCCAGATCATCTTCGGCGTCAGTCGGATCGCCCGCGCAGCCCTCGCCGTGTCGCCCGCGATCGTGCACGGCATGCTCGGCGGGATCGGGCTCACCATCGCCATCGGCCAGCTGCACGTCATCCTCGGCGGTGCGCCCGACGCCCACGCCATCGACAACATCGTGACCCTGCCCGGCCGGATCGTCAACAGCCACAGCGGCGCGACCCTGATCGGGGCCATGACGATCGCCGTCATCCTGCTGTGGCCCCGGCTGGTCCGCCGGCTGCCGAGCGGGCTGCGCGCGATCCCCGCGCCGCTCGCCGCGGTCGTCGTTGGGACCACTCTGGCCGCCGCCGTCCACCTGGACCTGCCCCGGGTCGACCTGCCCAGGTCGATCCTCGGCTCGCTGTCGCTGCCGGCCTTTCCCGACCGGGACTGGTCTGGGATCGTCCTGGGCGTCCTCACCATTGCGATCGTGGCGAGCATGGAGTCGCTGCTGTCCGCGGTGGCGGTGGAGAAGCTGGCCACCACGCGTGGTCGGACGCCGGGCCGGATCAACCTCGACCGTGAACTCCTCGGGCAGGGGGCTGCCAACGTCCTGGCGGGCCTCGCCGGCGGGCTGCCGGTGACCGGTGTGATCGTGCGCGGTTCCACCAACGTCGCGGCCGGGGCGAGGACGCGGGCCTCAGCCGTCCTGCACGGCGTGTGGGTGGCGCTGTTCGCCCTGTTCTTCGGCGGAGCGGTCGAGTGGATTCCGCTGTCCGCGCTGGCCGGCCTGCTCGTCGTGGTCGGGGTCCGGCTGGTCGACGTCGCCCATCTGCGGCACGTGCGGCGTCACGGCGAGCTGCCCGTGTACGTCGTCACGCTCGTTGGTGTCGTCGCGCTCGACCTGCTCCAGGGCGTCGCACTCGGGATGCTCACCGCCCTCGGGCTGGTTCTGCGTCGGGTGCTGTGGTCGAACATCCGTCTCGTCGCGTCCGGGCAGGCATGGCGGGTGGACGTGGAGGGCACCTTGAGCTTCCTGTCCCTGCCGCGCCTCGCCCGGGTTCTCGGCCGGGTGCCGACCGGGTCCTGTGTGTCGATCGAACTGGTGGTCGACTATCTCGATCATGCGGCGTTCGACCATCTGCACGCCTGGTGCGCCGAGCACGAGCGGGCGGGCGGGCAGGTGACCGTCGACGAGATCGGCCACACCTGGTTCCGATCGTCACGTGAGGATCAGGCCAAGCGGCGCCGTACCGTCGTTCCGCACCTGCCCCGCTGGTTCGCCCCCTGGTCGCAGTGGCAGGAGCTGGCGGCCTCCCACGGGGACGCGCACCGCGCGGATGCCGCCGGCACGATGCTGGTGGGGGTCGCCGAGTTCCACCGCCGGACCGCTCCGCTGCTGCGCGGCACCCTCGGGGAGCTCGCGGACGGTCAGCGTCCCAGCGCGCTGTTCCTCACCTGCGTCGATTCCCGGGTCGTCCCGAACATCATCACCAGCAGTGGACCCGGCGACCTGTTCACTGTCCGTAATGTCGGCAACATCGTCCCGATCGCCGGTGGGCGCAACGCCGACCTGTCGGTGACCGCCGCGCTGGACTACGCCGTCGACGTCCTGCGGGTGCCCTCGATCGTGGTGTGCGGGCACTCGGGATGCGGTGCCATGCAGGCGCTGCTGTCCGACGACCTCGACCGGGATCCCGACTCCGCGCTGGCGGGCTGGCTGACCCATGCGCGCGCGGCGTTGGCCCGGATGCCCCTGCCCGGTACGGAGATGCTGTCGCCCCTGGAACAACTGGGCCGGGCGAACGTCGTGCTTCAGCTGGAGCACCTGAGCGGCCATCCGGCTGTGCGGCGCGCGTTGGAACGGGGTCCGCTTGAGCTCGTGGGCCTCTACTTCGACATTCCCGCCGCGCACACCTGGGTTCTTGATACCGCATCGGGCCGTTTTGTCGACCCTTCCGAGGCTCTGACCGCGGTTCCGCCGCAGCGCCGCCGTCCGCCCCGCCGTTGGGACACACCGACAGCAACCCCACCTGCCCCGGCACGGCCGTGATCGACGGCCAGCACGCCTGCCGTCGCGGAACCGCGGCCTGACTGCTGGACGGGCTCGGTACGGGACGTTGGCCCTGCGCAGGCTTGCGTTTCTTTCGATTTGTGGCAGGGTGGGGATATGATCGCCGCAGCGCTCGAGCCGCTCCGGAGCCACACCGTTCTACCCCCGGAGGATGTGGGCCAGCTACGTCGTCTCATGACGGCGCTTCTCGCAGTCGGAAACGAGACAGGGGACGGGAGCCCTTCTAGCCCCATCGGAGCAGGTCCTGCCGAGGATGGCGACCTCGTGATGAGAAAGAGGTCCCGTTCCGCCGCGCTCGTCCCGCCAGGTGGCCAGGCAGTCGACCTGCCTGCCGCTCTCGTCGACGTGTTGGTCGACGTGGCGCGAGCCATGCTTGCGGGACAGGCGGTCACGATCAGCCCGATGTCTCGTCGGCTCACCACGCAGGAGGCTGCCGACGTCCTTGGCGTGAGCCGACCCACGTTGGTGAAGCTTCTCGAACGTGGCGAAATTCCATATGAGCGTCCTGGCCGTCACCGTCGAGTACGCATCGACGATCTCTTGGAATATCAGGAGCGGCGTCGTGCCGAGCGTCAGGCCGTATTGAGTGAACTGACCCGCACCGCACAGGAGACCGGCCTGTACGAGATGTCAGCGGCTGACTATCGCGAGGCGCTTCAGCGGGCACGCCACGCGGGCGATTGACGGCCTATGCACGTCGCATTGCTGGATGCAGCATCGCTCGTCCCCGTTGTCCTGACGGACACACTGCTGCGGTTGGCGGAGTGTGGGCTCTACCGGCCGCTGTGGTCCCCGAAGATCCTTCAGGAGGTGCGGCGCGCGCTGGCTGAAATCCACCCAGATCTGGATTCAGCCATCCTTGCAAGGCGTCTGCGCATGATGGATCAGGCGTTCAAGGACGCAAGCGTCGATCCAGCCGCTTGGCAGCCCCTTGTCACGGGACTTGACCTCCCGGATCCTGACGATCGTCATGTGCTTGCCGCGGCCATCGTGGGAGGAGCCCGCAGCATCATCACCCCGAATTTGAAGGACTTCCCGGCGAAGCACCTCGCTCCGCACGGCATCGACGCGATCTCGCCGGACGGCTTCTTGCTCGATCAGCTCGACCTCAGCCCTCCGCGGATACTTGCTGTCCTTGAGCAACAGGCTGGTGACACGACAAGGCCACCCCTGACAGTGTTCGATCTTCTCGACAAGTTGTCCCGCGCAGGTGCCCCCTCCTTCGCAGACGAGGTGCTGCGTCATCTGGTGGTTTGATCGACGCTGCTTGCTATGGCGGTGTTCGGCTGAGATCGCCGTGCCCGCCACTGAAGATCGTAACCATGGCCGACTGGACGACCTGAGCTGACCGGATGGCGTTGGCAGCCCCGTACTCACCCATGCCCGCCAGGATCATTGAGGGCTCCCGTAACCCACGCTGATAACAACGGACAAACTACGGTTGCGGTAGATGCTGAATGGCTCGACTCTGCGACGGTTCGTGTGCAATGCTCCGCAGCGTGAATCCACCTGTACCGGACATTGACGCTGCTCT
>NZ_CAUVXP010000154.1:0-14259 GCF_963555955.1 Protofrankia sp. Cas3 | reverse complement strand
CCCTGGCGGTCTGCGCAGCACCTCTTATGGGACACTGCTCGACACGCGGCCCCAGGTCATCGTCGAGAAGGCGATCAAGGGCATGCTGCCGAAGAACAAGCTGGGTAGGGCACAGGGCACCAAGCTCAAGGTCTACGCGGGGCCAACCCATCCCCACCAGGCTCAGCAGCCCCATCCGTTCGAAATCATCCAGGTCGCGCAGTAAGCCGCGGACCATCTGACCAGGAAGGACAGACGACGTGGCTGTCGTGACCGACGCCCAGGGCAACCCTCGTGCCACCGGTCGGCGCAAGGAGGCTGTTGTCCGGGTACGCCTGCTGCCGGGCAACGGCAAATGGACGCTCAACGGGCGTTCCCTGGAGGAGTACTTCCCCAACAAGGTTCACCAGCAGCTTGTCAACGAGCCGCTCAAGGCGTTGGACCGCGCCGAGTCCTACGATGTGGCTGCACGCCTGCACGGTGGCGGCGTCTCCGGCCAGGCCGGCGCACTTCGCCTTGCCCTTGCGCGGGCGCTGACCGTTGCCGAGGAGGAATCCCGTCCGATTCTGAAAAAGGCGGGCTTCCTGACTCGTGATCCCCGGGTCAAGGAACGTAAGAAGTACGGCCTGAAGAAGGCTCGGAAGGCACCTCAGTACAGCAAGCGCTGACGCGCTGACCTCGCGGGATCTCGAAGTGGCGAGGCTCTTCGGTACCGATGGCGTGCGCGGGGTCGCCAATGTCGATCTCACCGCCGAACTGGCATTGGCGTTGTCGGCGGCGGCTGTGGGGGTGCTCACCGAGCACCGCGTTGCTGGCAGTGGGCGTCCGGCCGTAGTGGTAGGCCGTGACACCCGGCCGTCCGGGGAATTCCTGGAGGCCGCGGTCGTCGCCGGTCTCGCGTCGGCCGGCGCGGACGTCCTGCGGATCGGTGTCGTGCCCACACCGGCGGTGGCTCATGCGGTGATCAGCTCGAACGCGGCCCTCGGCGTGATGCTCTCGGCGAGCCACAACCCGATGCCGGACAACGGCATCAAGTTGTTCGCGGCTGGCGGGCGCAAGCTCCCGGACGAGATCGAGGACGAGATCGCCGAA
This sequence comes from Protofrankia sp. Cas3, assembly GCF_963555955.1. Classification (NCBI taxonomy): domain Bacteria; kingdom Bacillati; phylum Actinomycetota; class Actinomycetes; order Frankiales; family Frankiaceae; genus Protofrankia; species Protofrankia sp. Cas3. Next base: position 13,188 of record NZ_CAUVXP010000154.1, on the reverse strand, counting down.
CGTCTCACGGGTCCCGCGTCGACCCGTCCCACCGGCGCGGCGATCGGGCGGGTCCGTGACGACGGTGCTCTCGTGGAGAGCTACACGGACTTCCTGCTGGCGACCGTGCCCGTCCCGCTGACCGGGCTTCGGGTCGTGGTCGACTGTGCGCAGGGTGCCGCGTCCCTGTTGGCGCCGCGCGTGTTGCGCACGGCCGGTGCCGACGTGATCGCCCTGCATTCCGACGGGGACGGGACCCGGATCAACGACGCCTGTGGCGCGACCCACATGGAATCGCTGCGGGCCGCCGTGGTGCAACACGGCGCTGACGCCGGCATGGCGCACGATGGGGACGCCGACCGTTGCATCGCCGTCGACGCCAATGGTGAGGTCGTTGACGGTGACCAGATCCTCGCGCTGTGCGCTCTTGCGCTGCGTGAGCGTGGCCAGCTTGCCGACAACACCCTCGTGGTGACGGTGATGTCGAACCTCGGCCTGCATCATGCGATGCGGGACGCCGGCATCGAGGTGATCACGACCCCCGTTGGTGACCGTTACGTGCTTGAGGTCATGCGTGAGCGGGGACTGTCCCTCGGTGGGGAGCAGAGCGGTCATGTCGTCTTCCTTCGCCACGCGACGACCGGGGACGGGTTGCTCACGGCGTTGCAGGTGCTGGGCCGGATGGCCGAGACCGACCGCCCGTTGGCGGAGCTGGCGAAGGTCATGACACGGCTGCCGCAGGTGTTGGTGAACGTCCGGGGCGTCGACCGGTCGAAGGTTGCCACCTCAGCTGAGTTGGCCGCGGCGGTGGCGGCGGCCGAGGCTGAACTGGGCGATGAAGGTCGGGTTCTGCTGCGTCCGTCAGGCACCGAGCCCCTGGTACGGGTCATGGTGGAGGCACCGACCACCGCCCAGGCGCAAGCGGTGGCCGCACGCCTGTCCGCGATCGTCCAGAGCGCCCTCGGCTAAGAGCGCCCGGCAACGGACCCTTGCCATTCGACGCATCCACCCAAACAGGTGTGGCAGCACTCGCACACTGCCTCGGTTGCGTACCCTGACCGCATGTGTGGGATCATCGGGTACATCGGTGGACAGTCGGCGCTGGATGTCGCTCTTGCGGGGCTGCGCCGCCTGGAGTATCGAGGCTACGACTCGGCGGGCATTGCAGTGGTCGCTGACGGCCGGCTCCGTGTTGTGCGCAAGGCCGGCAAGCTGGCGAATCTGGAGAAAATGCTGGGCGAGGCGGACACCGGCCTACCCGGGACCACCGGCATCGGCCACACCCGCTGGGCGACGCACGGCGGTCCGACGGACGTCAATGCACATCCGCACACCGACTGCACAGGCGCCATCGCTGTGATTCACAATGGGATCATCGAGAACTTCGCGAGTCTGCGGGCCGGCCTGGAGAGCGGCGGGCATGAGCTGACCAGCGAGACCGACACCGAGGTGGTCGCACACCTTCTCGAGATCGAACTCGCTGGGATGGCCGCTGCCGGCGGTGACGCAACGGCGGGTGTGAGCCCGCTCAGCGAGGCGCTACGGCGGGTCTGCGGCCGATTGGATGGCGCCTTCACACTCGTCGTCGTGCATCGTGATCATCCAGACGTGGTGGTGGGTGCGCGCCGCAACAGTCCGCTGGTCGTGGGCCTGGGTGCGGGTGAGACCTTTCTGGCCAGCGACGTCGCGGCGTTCATCGCGCACACCCGCAGCGCGTTGGAGATCGGGCAGGACCAGGTGGTCGAGGCCCGCCGCGACGGGGTTACCATCATCGACTTTGCCGGCGGCGTTGTCGAGGGCCGCCCATACCATGTGAACTGGGATGCCAGCGCCGCGGAAAAGGGCGGTTTCCCTTATTTCATGCTGAAGGAGATCAGCGAGCAGCCGACGGCGCTCGCGGACACGCTGCGTGGACGTCTGTCGAACGCCGGCGAGATCGTTCTGGACGAGGAGCGCCTTTCCACCCAGGACTTCCGTGACGTCGACAAGGTCTTCATCGTCGCCTGCGGCACGGCCTACCATGCCGGGCTGATCGCCAAGTATGCGATCGAGCACTGGACGCGGCTGCCGTGCGAGGTCGAGATGGCCTCGGAGTTCCGCTACCGCGACCCGGTCCTCGACCGTTCAACCCTGGTGATCGCCATCAGCCAGAGCGGCGAGACGCTGGACACCCTGATGGCGGTCAAGCACGCACGGGACCAGAAGGCCAGGGTGCTGGCGATCTGTAACACGAACGGGTCGACCATCCCACGGGAGTCCGATGCCGTGCTCTACACCCGGTGTGGCCCGGAGGTCGGTGTCGCTTCGACCAAGACCTTCCTCGGCCAGGTCGCCGCGTGTCTGCTGGTCGGCCTGTACCTCGCACAGGCCCGCGGTGTCCTCTACGGCGACGAGGTCGCGCGGTACGTCGAGAAACTGCAGACCACCCCGATGCTCGTGCGCGAGACCCTGGCCACGGTCGAGCCGATAAGGGCGCTTGCGCGCACTCTGGTCGACGCCAAGGCGGTGCTGTTCCTCGGCCGCCATGTCGGTTACCCGGTAGCACTGGAAGGCGCTCTCAAGCTCAAGGAGCTCGCCTACATGCACGCCGAGGGCTTTCCGGCAGGCGAGCTGAAGCACGGGCCGATCGCGCTCATCGAGCCGGGTCTGCCAGTGGTGATCGTGGTGCCGTCCCCGCGGGGCCGTTCACACCTGCATGGGAAGATCGTTTCCAACATCCAGGAGGTGCGTGCCCGCGGAGCGCGGACCATTGTGATCGCCGAGGAGGGTGACACCGTGGTCGAACCCTACGCGGAGCATCTGATCCGGGTACCGGAAACACCGACCCTGTTCGCGCCGCTGGTGACGACGCTGCCGCTGCAGGTCTTCGCGTGCGAACTGGCCCTCGCCCGTGGCCTCGACGTCGACCAGCCGCGCAACCTCGCCAAGTCGGTCACCGTGGAATGACGCCTGGCAATACAGGGCCGTGGCATCGGCGCCCGTCGATGCCGGCCCGCCGGCATGGTCAGCCGGTCGGGTGCGGGCGTCGCCAGCGGGTCGCGGCCTCCCGCAGATCCATCGCCAGGACGTCGTTGACGGCCGCGAGGTCGACAACCAGGTCGACCAGGCCTGGTCCGTCGAGGCTCTCGAGGAAGTCCCGCAGGTCGATCGGCTGGCCGTCGGCGTCGTAGAAGCCGTCGTCGGTGCTGTCGAAGTCGTCGTCGTCCTCACCGGGGTCGATCGCCCCGGTGGCCACGAGAGCGAGTGCGACGGCGTGCGCACAGAACTGTTCGACGGCACCGGTCGGACACGTACAGGTCGACCCCGGCGTCCCATCGATCACTGACAGCTGGGTCTGGGTGGGTTGGTCACCGTCCACGGTGCCGGACGCACTGCTCGGTCGGATCCGCAGGTCACCGACTCGTCCCTGCAACGCGAGGGCGACGCCGCGGGTGAACTCGCCCAGGCCCGCGAGGCGAGCGCACTCGTCCTCGTCGAAAACGGCGTGCAACGGGGTGATGGCGATGTCGTCATGTCCGTTTGGCCCCGACTGGTTGACGATCATCGGGCAATTCTACGAGACCTGCGCTCGGCGGGCGCAGGGTCCTGGCACCTCGGGCCGTGGCTCACGTCTGCCACCCGGCTGAAGGCGGTGCGATGCTGTTTGTCGCATCGCCGGAGGCGTGCTGGTGGGCTGGTATGGCTGAAGGCGGTGCGATGCTGTTTGTCGCATCGCCTTCAGCGTGCCGGGCGGGGTCGACCGCCCGAAGCCGTTCCCGGACGCGCGAGGGTGCGTTTGACGGTGCGACGGACAGCTTCGACGGAGAGCATGGCCGCTATGAGATCCGCCCATTCGGTGATCCAGGTCAGGGATGCCGAGGCGCCCCTGCTGGCCAGCCTGCCACCTGGCGCCCTGATGCAGCGGGCCGTGCACGGCCTGCTGTCGCATGTGGCACGCCGGCTCGGTCGGGTGTACGGCGCCCGGGTAGTCGTTCTCGCCGGAAGCGGTGACAACGGCGGTGACGCGCTGTGGGCAGGTGCGCTCCTTTCGGCCCGGGGCGCCCGGGTGGATGCGCTCGCTCCCGGGCGGACGCATCCGGCCGGGACGGCGGCCCTGCTCGCGGCGGGCGGACGCCTGCACCGCCTGCCCGGTCCAGACCCGGTTGGCCAGCGGCCGGTACGCGCCGGCGCGCCGACCGGCGATGACACCGCCGCGGGCCTGGTGGCCGCGGCTGACCTGATCCTGGACGGCATGCTCGGCATCGGTGGGAAGGGCGGCCTGCGCGCGGGCTACGCCCAGTTGGCCGGGCTGGCCCCGGTCGGGCGCACCGTCGCCGTGGACATCCCGAGCGGGGTGGACGCCGACACCGGCGCGGTGGTGGGTCCAGCCATCCGCGCGAGCAGCACCGTGACGTTCGGAACCTACAAACGCGGCCTGCTGATCCCTCCGGGGGCTGACCACGCGGGCCGCATCGAGCTCGTCGACATCGGGCTGGTACTTCCCTGCGCGGATCTGGTCGCTCTTGATGACGCCGACGTGGCCCGGCTGCGCCCGAGCCCTCGTCCGGCGGACTCCAAGTACACCCGGGGCGTGCTGGGCCTGGTCGCCGGCAGTGACCTCTACCCCGGCGCCGCGGTGCTCGCCACCGGCGGGGCGCTGCGCGGGGCCGCGGGCTACGTGCGGGTGGTCAGTACGCCGGTGGCCGCCGACCACGTGCGTCGTGCGCACCCCGAGGCGGTGGTCACCCAGATCGACCCCGGTGACGCCGGCGCCGTTCTCGCGGCCGGTCGGGTACAGGCGTGGGCGGTCGGCCCCGGCCTGCCACCAGACGCCGGGACCGCCCGCGTGGTAGCGGCCCTGCTGGCAGGTGACCTGCCCGTACTGCTCGATGCGGGCGCGCTGGGCGCGTTGGCCGGCGATGCCCGGGGCGTTGCCGCGCTGGCGGCCCGGGCATCGCCTACTCTGCTCACGCCGCACGAGGGCGAGTTCGTCCGCCTCGTCGGGGCGCTGCGTTGGGACGCGGGGGCGACCATCCACGAACTGACCGTGGACAGGTTGGGCGCGGTACGCCGCGCCGCAGCCGAACTGGGGGCGACTGTGCTCCTCAAGGGCGCCCGTACGTTGATCGTCGATCCGGACGGGCAGGCACGGGTGAACAGCACAGGCACACCGTGGCTGGCGACCGCGGGCAGCGGTGACGTCCTGACCGGCCTGTGCGGCTCGCTGCTCGCCGGTGGGCTGGCTCCGCTGGATGCCGGCAGCGTGGGAGCCCAGCTGCACGGTCGGGCGGCGCAGCGGGCGGGCCATCCGCTGGCTGCCTCCGATCTGGCTCCGATGTTGCGGGTCCGTGGAAGGCACTGAGCAGGTGGGTGTCGTTGAGCGGGCAGACGCCTTGGCGCACTCTGCCCCGGCAGCCCTTGTTACCGTCAGAGCGCGCACGCGTGTGGTCGGCGTTCACATGCGCGGGACGATGATCGCGCGGCCTTTGGCCGGTGAGGCTGTGTGGGGCCGCCGGCCGCGCGTAGAACCATGATCGCGCGACCTTTGGCCGGTGAGGCTGTGTGGGCAGGTCAGGAAGGCTTCGGATGACACGGCAGAGCGGCAACCTACCTGCGTGCGCGGTTGTCGATCTTGACGCGGTCCGCGAGTCCGTGGCGACATTGGTCACCCGTGCCGGCAACGCCGCGACCATGGCGGTGGTCAAGGCCGACGGCTATGGTCACGGGATGCTGCCCTGCGCGCGTGCCGCGCTGGAGGCCGGTGCGAGCTGGCTCGGGGTCGCGTTCATATCCGAGGCGCTCGCGCTGCGCGCCGCCGGGCTCACGGTACCGGTGTTCGCCTGGCTCAGCACGCCCGGGGAGCCGCTCACCGAGGCGCTTGCCGCCGACGTCGACCTGTCGGTGTCGGCGCCCTGGGCGCTGGCGGAGATCGCCGCGGCCGCGCGGTTGACCGGCCGCACCGCACGGGTCCATCTCAAAGCCGACACCGGCCTGAACCGGGCGGGGGCGACCGAGGCGGGCTGGCCGTCCCTGTGTGCCGCGTCGGCGGCGCGTGCCTCCGACGGCCTGATCGACGTGGTCGGTGTGTGGAGCCACTTCGCGTTCGCGGACTCGCCCGGCCATCCGACCGTCCGCGCGCAGATCGGGTACTTCCGGGACGCGGTGGCCATCGCGGAGAAGGCCGGTCTGCGTCCGCGCGTGCGCCACCTGGCCAACTCGGCCGCAACCCTGATCAGCCCGGACGCACACTTCGACCTGGTCCGTCCGGGAATCTCGGTGTACGGTCTGTCGCCCGGACCTGCCCTCGGTCCTCCCGCAGCCCTCGGCCTGCGCCCGGCCATGACACTCACCGCTCGGCTGGCGTTGGCCAAGCGGGTGCCGGCCGGCGGCGGGGTGTCCTATGGCCACCGATACACCACCCTGGACGAGACGACGCTCGCGTTGGTGCCACTCGGGTACGCCGACGGCGTCCCGCGGTCGGCGGGCAACACGGCCGAGGTGCTGTTGGCCGGCCGCCGCCGGCGCATCGCCGGCACCGTGTGCATGGACCAGTTCGTCCTGGACGTCGGCGACGATCCCGTTCAGGCGGGCGATCAGGTCATCCTGTTCGGGCCGGGGGAGCACGGCGAACCCACCGCCGCCGACTGGGCGGACGCCCTCGGCACCATCAATTACGAAATCGTCACGAGGATCGGCGTCCGGGTACCGAGGGTGCACCTCAACGTATCCGGCCCAGCCGGCGCATCCGGGCCGGAACACGGCCTGCCGTGACCGTGACGCCAGATGATGATCACCGACGCCTGGTGGTGACTGTGAAGATGCCGGACGTCGGCGGGCTGCTTGTCCGTACCGGCCGGACTGGCGGCGGCTCGCGGGGGGCGTGGCCGGCCGGCGTCGTCGGTATTGCCGGCCTCGCCACCGCTGTCGTTGTCGGCGCGGCCGCGCGGCGGCGGTTCCAGCGCCGCTCGGACCAGACGGGCGTGCTGGCGGAGTTGTCGGCTGAGCTGCCGGATGCCTTGGCCGACGCCTTGCCGGCCGATCTGTCGGACGCCTTGGCGCCCAGGCCGCCCGATGGCGGTCCGGTACCGCCGGTCGGGGGGCGTCCGACCACGGTGATCGCGTCGGATGGCGTACCGTTGCACGTCGAGATCGTCGGAGATCCCGGCGCCGCGCTCACCCTCGTCTTCATCCACGGCTTCTGTGTCAGCCTTGACTGCTGGACGTTTCAGCGTCGCGATCTTGCCGAATGTGGGCGGTTGGTGTTCTACGATCAGCGTGCCCACGGCTCATCCGGCGCCTCCGACGTCGCGGCATGCACGATTGAGCAGCTCGGTGACGATTTGTATCGAGTGCTGACCGACGTGGTGCCGACTGGACCGGTGGTCCTTGTCGGACACTCGATGGGCGGGATGACGGTCCTTGCGTTGGCTGATGCGCACGCGGAACTGTTCGGCGACCGGATCGTCGGGGTCGGCCTCCTGTCGACCAGCGCCGGCAGTCTGGCCACGGTGACCTTCGGCCTGCCGGCGGCTGCGGCGAAGGTCCTGCGCGTCACGCTGCCCGGTCTTGCTGTCGGGATGCGCCATGCCCCGACGCTGCTGGAACGGGGCCGCCGCCACGGCAGTCAGATTGCGTGGGCCGCGACCCGTCGGATCGGCTTCGGCTCCACCGCTGTCGGTTCGCCTGTTGTGTCGTTCCTGGAGCAGATGGTGGCCGCAACGCCGCTGCACGTGATGGCCGCGTTCTTGCCTGCGCTGATCAGTCATGACAAGCTCGCCGCGGTGGCGGCGCTGGTGACCACGCCGACGCTGATTCTCGTCGGTGACGCCGATGTCATGACCCCGTTGGCGCACAGTCGGACACTGACCGACGCCCTGCCTGAAGCCGACCTGGTGGTCGTGGCCGGGGCCGGACACGCCGTCCCGCTCGAGCGCCCTGACGAGGTCAACGAGGCGCTGCGCACGCTGGTGAATCGGGCGACCGCCCGGCCGCGGGGTTTGTTGGGCCCGCAGCGATCGCACGGCCCTGATGATCTCTCCGCGTCGGCCTCGTGAACGGCTCGTCCGGGTCTACCGGGTCTGCCGAGCCCACCGTCTGGACCGACGGACCGGCCTGGATGGTCGAGGTCCCGACGGCTGGAACCATGCGCGCTGTCGGTCGCCGGCTGGCCGGGCTGTTGCGCGCCGGGGATCTCGTGATACTCGCCGGCCCACTCGGTGCCGGCAAGACTGTTCTGGTCCAGGGCATCGCCGCCGGACTGGGTGTCACCGGGGCGGTGACCTCGCCGACCTTCGTGATCGCCCGGGTACACGATGACGGGCGGCTACCCCTGGTGCACGTGGACGCCTACCGTCTGGGCGCGGTCGCTGAAGTCGAGGACATCGATCTCGATGCTGAGATCGAGGAGTCTGTGACGGTTGTCGAGTGGGGCTCGGGGCTGGTGGAGGGCCTGGCCAGCGGGTATCTGCGGGTCGAGATCGAGCGGCCGCCCGAGGCCGCGCCGCTGCCCGGTTTCGGCGATGTCGACGATTGTGATGACAGCGGCGTCCGTGTCATCCGGATGGTCGGTAGCGACCGCGGATGGTCGACCCGCCTGCGGTCGTTGTGGGCGGAGGACGAGGGTGCGGTCCGGCCGCCGCCGGGGTTCCACCGGCCCGAACCACCCGATCATGCGATCTGATCGAAGATCCACCGGGCAGGCCCTAGGCTGTCAAACGTGCTGCTTCTCGCTGTTGACACGGCGACACCCGCCTGCTCGGTCGCACTGGTGGACGTCCACCGGGGTCAGCCCGCCGCCGGATCGGCGAGCGTGGCCACCGCGGCTGGGGCCCCGACGGCCGGGGCCATGGCGGTTGAGGGCATGGCGGTTGAGGGCATGACGGGACGGGCGCAGCGGCGGGTCGTCGATCCGCGAAAGCACGCGGAACTGCTGGTGCCGTTGATCCGGGAGGTTCTTGACGAAGCGTCGGCACGCCCGGGTGACCTCGACGCCATGGTGGTTGGCATCGGCCCAGGGCCGTTCACCAGCCTGCGGGTCGGCGTGATGACAGCCGAGGCCTTCGCCGATGCCCTCGGCTTGCCTGCTTATGGCGTGTGTTCGCTGGACGGTGTCGGTGCTGACACCTCGGGCAGAGTGGCCGTGGCGACCGACGCGCGGCGCCGGGAGGTGTACTGGGCGGTGTACCACAACGGTGAGCGGGTGGACGGGCCGTCTGTGGGCCGGCCACAGGTGGTCGTCGACGAGCTGCGGCGGATGTCGGTCCACCGGGCGGTCGGCCCCGGCCTGCACCTGTATCCGGACGTCTTCGCGGATTTCGCCGACCTCGCCGACCTCGCAGAGCCGGCGGACCCGGGCTATCCGTCCCCGGTCACCCTCGCCCGCCTGGCCGGTGCGGCGGTCCTGGCCAACCGACCACCCGCGCCGCTCGTCCCGCTGTACCTGCGCCGGCCGGACGCGGCGCAACCGCGCCCGCCGAAGGCGGTGGCCCGGTGATCGGCAAGATGACGATCAGGACAGACCCGGCGACCGGGGATGCGCCGACACCTGGGCGGCGGGACGAGGTGACCCTCGTGCGCCTGCGCTGGTGGCATCTTGACGATGTCGCCGAGCTGGAGCAGGAGATCTTCGCCGAGGATGCCTGGAGCGCCGAACTGTTCTGGTCGGAACTCGCCCAGGGCGAGACGCGCCACTATCTGGCCGCCGTGCGCGGCGGGCGGATAGTGGGTTACGGGGGGCTTGCGGTCCATGACGATGAGTCCTACGTGCAGACCGTCGGCGTCAGCACGGATGCCCGCGGCGGCGGGGTGGGTACCCGGTTACTCGTCGCGCTGTTGCGCCACGCCCGGATACGCGGCGCTCACCGTTGCGACCTGGAGGTGCGCACCGACAACAGCACGGCCCAGGCTCTATACCAGCGGCTTGGTTTTGTCAATCTCGGTGTGCGCAAGGGCTATTACCAGCCGTCCGGAGCCGACGCCTACGTGATGTCTGCTCGTCGCATCGACACCAACGACTACGGTGAGCTACTGGACGCGGTGGAGTCGACGGTGTCCCGGTGAGCGGGGCTCGCGCCGGTCCCACGGCCCCGGTGCGGGGTGACGCGCCGCTGGTACTGGGTATTGAGACCTCATGCGACGAGACCGGCGTGGGTTTGGTCCGCGGTGGCGTTCTGCTCGCCGACACCCTCGCGTCGTCCGTGGACGAGCACGCGCGCTACGGCGGGGTCATCCCGGAGATCGCAGCCCGGGCACACCTGGAGGCGATGGTTCCGACCGTCGAGCGGGCACTGTCCCAAGCGGGGCTGCGCCACTGCGACGTCGACGCGATCGCGGTCACCGCTGGTCCGGGCCTTGCCGGGGCGCTGCTGGTCGGTGTGGCCGCGGCCAAGGCGTATGCGTTCGCGCTCGGCGTCCCGCTCTACGGTGTCCATCACCTGGCTGCGCATGTCGCGGTGGACACCCTTGAGCATGGAGCGTTGCCCAGTCCGTCAATGGCGTTGCTGGTCTCCGGTGGGCATTCGTCCCTGCTGCTGGTACCGGACCTCGCCACCGGCGCGGTGATCCAGCTCGGGGCCACGGTCGACGATGCAGCGGGCGAGGCGTATGACAAGGTTGCCCGGCTGCTCGGGATGCCGTTTCCGGGTGGACCGCCGATAGATCGGGCGGCCCGGGACGGGAGCCCCACGATTGCGTTCCCGCGCGCGAAGGCGGGCGACGGTACCTTCGACTTCTCCTTCAGCGGACTGAAGACCGCGGTGGCCCGCTGGGTGGAGGCGCGCAACCGCGTGGGCGAGCCGGTGCCCGTCGCCGACGTCGCCGCGTCGTTCCAGGAGGCCGTTGTGGATGTGTTGACGGCCAAGTCGGTCGCGGCCTGCAGATCGCACGGGGTGGACACCCTGGTGATCGGCGGCGGCGTGGCGGCGAACAGCAGGCTGCGGTCGCTCGCGGCGGCGCGGTGCGAGGCCGCCGGTATCACCCTGCGGGTGCCGCGGCCCGGACTGTGCACCGACAACGGTGCGATGGTCGCCGCGCTGGGCTCCCTTCAGGCCGCGGCCGGAGTCACGCCGTCCCCGCTGGACATTTCCGCCACCTCGATCCTTCCGTTCTAGCTTTGTCGGGGCCGCCGGGCGTGCGTAGAAGCATGATCGCACGCCCTTTGGCCGTTCTAGCTTTGTCGGGGCCGCCGGGCGTGCGTAGAAGCATGATCGCACGCCCTTTGGCCGTTCTAGCTTTGTCGGGGCTTAGAGCGCCCGGCATGGTCGAAGATGGGGTTGTGGTTGATGTGACGCGCATGTGGGAGGCGCACGCGGCCGAGGGATGCCTGGATGGGCTCCTGGCCTGGTTGGATCAGGCTCTGGCGGGCACATCGGCGGAGATCTACCGTGGCGTCGGCGACAGTGGAGACGTTGTCGTCGTTCTCCTCCATCCGCAGGGGAGCGAACCGTCGGTGGGCGGTAAACCATCGACCGCCGCCGCCGCCGCCGCGTCCGTCCTCGATGGTGTCCCGCCGAGCCTTCTCGCTCGGTCCGCACGGGGGTGGGACTTCATGCGCGTATCGTCACGCGGACGGAATACCAATAACCAGGAGGGGGCCTGATGGAAAGAAGCGTTGTCACTGGAGGTGCCGGTTTTCTGGGGTCGCACCTGTGCGAGCGGCTGTTGGACGAGGGCCATGAGGTCCTCTGCCTGGACAACTTCGTCACGGGGACACCGGCGAACGTCGCTCATCTTGCGGACCGCGAGGGATTCCGGCTGGTCCGCTGCAATGTAACGGATTACGTTCATGTTCCTGGTCCGGTCGATTACGTGTTGCACTTCGCGTCGCCGGCGAGCCCGATCGACTATCTGCATCTACCGATCCACACCTTGAAGGTCGGCTCGATCGGTACGCTGCACGCCCTTGGCCTGGCGAAGGAAAAAGGCGCGCGTTTCATACTGGCGTCGACCTCGGAGGTCTATGGGGACCCGCAGGTCCATCCACAGCCCGAGAACTACTGGGGCCATGTCAACCCGGTAGGGCCGCGCGGCGTGTATGACGAGGCCAAGCGGTTCGGCGAGGCGCTGACCATGGCCTACCGGCGAAGCCACGCGGTCGACACCGGAATCGTCCGGATCTTCAACACCCACGGGCCGCGGATGCGTCCCAACGACGGTCGGGCGATCCCCGCCTTTGCGACCCAGGCCCTGCGCGGTGAACCGATAACGGTGGCGGGCGACGGCAGTCAGACCCGGTCGATCATCTATGTCGACGATCTGGTCGAGGGAATCGTGCGGATGATGTTTTCCGGTCATCCCGGCCCGATGAACATCGGCAACCCCTACGAGTTGTCGATCCTCGAGCTTGCCGAACTCGTCCGTGAGGTTGCCAAAAGTGAATCGGAGATCTCGTTCATTCCGCGGCCGGAGGATGATCCGACGATCCGGCAGCCCGACATTTCGTTGGCCCGTGACGTCCTGGGCTGGGAACCTGTCGTCGATCTGCGGACCGGTCTCGATACCACGGTTTCCTGGTTTCGGGAGCATCCCGATGTCATCAGCCGGGCGCACTAACGTGGCCGCGGGCCATGGTGGGCCGCCCGGGTAGTCCGGACCCGTTGTCCTTCGGCCGCCGCCGGATCGGGTCCCGGTCGGGTCCCGGTCGGTGCCCGTCGCGCCGGCGGACCGGGTCGGGCCCGGCCCGGCGGCGGCCGGCAACTCCCGGTCGTGGCCGGGTTTGGCGGGCTGACCGGCGACCACGGCTGCGGACTCGCTTGACAGTTCCGACCGTGTTGGTTGACGTGGGCGAGGTGGGTGCTAAGTTGGCACTCGGCACACGAGAGTGCCAGCGACAGCAGGCGCCTGTTCCCCCGCGACGGCAGGCCGCCAGGGTCGCTCTCTCATCCAGCGCAGGAAGGGGGAGGTCGATCGTGACGACCGCCACCAAGGTTGCAATCAAGCCGCTCGAAGATCGTATTGTCGTCCAGCCGTCAGACGCCGAGCAGACCACCGCGTCAGGCATCGTGATCCCGGATACGGCCAAGGAGAAGCCGCAGGAGGGCACCGTCCTCGCGGTCGGGCCCGGCCGGTTCGAGGATGGCAAGCGGGTTCCGCTCGACGTTACGGTTGGTGATGTCGTTCTGTACAGCAAGTACGGCGGCACCGAGGTGAAGTACGCCGGTGAGGAGTACCTGGTTCTCTCCGCCCGCGACGTGCTGGCGATCATCGAGAAGTAGGCCTGTCTCCGGCAGGATC
>NZ_CAUVXP010000153.1:0-14345 GCF_963555955.1 Protofrankia sp. Cas3 | reverse complement strand
GTGGTCGCCAACGTCGACGATCCGCTCGTGGTCTGGGCGGCGTCCAGTTGGGCGAACCAGACCTGGGTCTCGGCCGGGCAGAACTGGACGGCGGATGCGATGGTGTGCCCGCAGTGCGCCCGGTTGCTCCATCGCAACTCCTCGGGTTGGTGGTGTGACTGCGGGCTGGCCCGCCCGGAACCGCTCGTCGCCGTCATCGGGCCTGGCGAACTGCTGTGGTTCGGCTCCCACGTCAAGGCATCCATCGACCTGCCCGGACGGGTGAACCTCGGCAACGCGGCGATGGCCGCCGCCGCGGCGAGACTCTTCGGGGTCGAGGTCGGCGACGCACTGGGCGCGATGACGGGTCTCGGCGACGTCCAGGGGCGCTATCAGGAGGTCGAGCTCGACGAGAACGGTGTCCGCGGGCGGCTCCTGCTGGCCAAGAACCCGGCCGGCTGGGTGGAGATGATGGAACTGCTCAACACGGCGCCCGCGCGGCCGGTGATCATCGATTTCAACTCGCAGACCGCTGACGGCCGTGATCCGTCCTGGATATGGGATGTCCCGTTCGAGCGGCTCGCGGGCCGGCAGGTCCTGGTCACCGGTGAGCGCAAGGAGGATATGAGCGTTCGCCTGGCCTACGCCGAGGTGCCGCACACCGTCCACCCGGATGCCGAAAGCGCGGCGTCCACGGTTGCCCAGGAGGGGACCGTGGACGTTGTCGCCAACTACACCGCCTTCCGTGACATCCTGGGGCGGGTTGCCCCGGTGAGGACGAGCAGATGACCAGGATGGCAATGTGATCACCGAGTCGGCGACCCGGATCGCCCTGATCTACCCGGAGCTGCTCGGGACCTACGGTGACGGCGGCAACGCGATCGTGTTGGCGCAGCGGCTGCGTTGGCGCGGGCTACCGGCCGAGGTGATCGATATTCCGGCTGGCGAGCCGGTGCCCGGCAGCTGTGACATCTACCTGCTCGGCGGCGGCGAGGACGAACCGCAGGTACTGGCCGCCGAGGGATTGCGCAGGAGCACCGCGCTGCTGCGAGCGGTCAACGAAGGTGCGGTCGTTCTCGCGGTCTGCGCCGGCTACCAGGTGATCGGCGCCTCGTTTCCCACCGGCGACGGCCAGGTCCATGACGGACTCGGCCTGGTGGATGTGGAGACCCGTCGGTCGTTCGACCCGGCGGACCAGCCGGCGCCACCCCGCGCGGTCGGTGACGTCGTGGTGGAACCAGCATCCGATCTCGGTCTTCCGGTCCTGCTCGGGTACGAGAACCACGCCGGGCGGACGCGGAGGCTGCCTGGCGGGCAGGGCAGGCCGCTCGGCGTCGTACGCAAGGGCGTTGGTAACGGCACCGCGGATCAGACCGACGGCATCGTGGACGACCACGTGCTCGGTACGTATCTCCACGGTCCGGTGCTCGCGCAGAACCCCGCACTTGCCGATCTGCTGCTGTCCTGGGTACACGGCCCGCTGCCGGAGCTGTTCGGCCCGCCTGAGGCGGAGATTCTGCGTCAGGCGCGCCTGCGTGCCCTCGACGTCGCGGCCTGAACCCTGTTACGGCTGTGGCGACCCGGGGCTGTGGCGACCCGGGGCTGTGGCGCCCCGGGGCTGTGGCGACCCGGATCGGGTGGGGGGGCGCTGGTCGGGCGGCGGAACGCCGGCACGGTCACGTTCGGCGAGCGCCGTATTGAAGCGGCCGAGAAGCATCCCGAAGCTGTCGCGTTCGTCCTTTTCCCAGGTGCCTACCAGGCTGCGCAGGCTCGTCACCCGCGCTTGCCGGGTGACGACGTAGCGCTCGCGTCCGCATGCGCTCAGGGTCACCAGGCTGGCCCGGCGATCGGTGGGGTCGGTGGCGCGTTCCACCAGGCCCTCGGCTGCCAGCGCGGCTACCTGGCGGCTCACCGTTGAGATGTCGAGAGCGAACACCGCACCGAGGGTCGTCAGCCGTAGCGCACCGTGATCGTACAGGTGGCTGAGCAGGAGATAGGCGGATCGGTCGAGGGCCGCTCCGGACTCGTCCGTGATGGCTGTGCGGAACCGCTCGGCCCGGCGGCCGAGCACGGCCAGCTCATGTTCGATCTTCTCAAGCGCCTGGTGATCGAGTGTCTGTTCATCGTCCACGTCGGCCTCATCCCTACGCCGTGTCCGCCGCCGGTGGCGTCACAGAACCTTGTGGATACACCATTGGGACGAACCAGGTGGCGCCGGGTCACCGTAGCGGATCTCCGGGTCCCCGGGTCGGCCGCCGGGGTACGGGCCAGATCGCCGGTGCGGTGCCCGACTCGTGCACGCCACACGGCGAATCTGCCGAATCGGGCGGCGTCTGTGTGGTTCGGTTGGCTCGTGGTATCGAATCCGCTCAAAGTCGGGAAAGCGTTGTGGACCAAGAACCGTCGACGGACGCTGATCGTCGTAGCCGTGGTCGTGGTTGCCCTCGCCTATACGTACCGCTCACCCACGGTGAAGACCGAGCGCGCCGCGATTCCGGCGGGCTACGCGTCGGCAGGCCGTGAGCTTGCGGTACATGCCGCCCCTAAGCCCAGGCAGCCGGTGCCGTTGGTCCTCGTTCTAGCTGACGACGGCAGCGACATGGCGGCGATCGAGAAGGCCAGCAACGCGTCGGCGCTTGCAGATCGCCAGAAGTTCGCCCTGGTGTACCCGGAGGCGGTGGCCAGCAGCTGGCAGGTCAACGGCCCGGATGTGCAGTACCTGCGGGACGTGGTCCGCTACGTCGCTCAGGAGCGATCGAACATCGACATGTCCCGGATCTACATCTGGGGCGGGGGAGAAGGCGGTCGCATGGCCCTTACGGTCGCCTGCAGCTCGCTTGACTCCGCGCAGAAGCCACTGTTTGCGGTGGTCGGGGCGGTGAACACGGTCGGACCGGCGCCCGCGTGCCCTTCGCAGGTTCATGTCAAGCTTCTGCCCCAGAAATGGGACGAAGCCACGACCGCTGCTTTGTGGACGTTTTCGAAAGATATCAGGGGCTAGAGCGACCGAAGGTCGCGCGCTGATGGCTCGTTTCGCGCGGCTGGTGGTTCCAGGATCTCCAGAGATCCTGGAACCACCAGCTCTGTCTCTGGGCACGCTTCGTGTCATCACCGGATTGACTTCCCGCCGGCCGGCTCAGCCGGGGGGGTGGCGCGGCCGGCCGGCGGGAGTTCTGGACTCCCGCCGGCCGAGCGCACTGTGGGGGGGGTTCAGTGCGCAAGGCCAGCGGAAGCCCGCGTTCCGCCGGGCATTACGAGCCGGGGGGGTTGGCTCGCTCCGACCAGCGGAAGTCCTTGGAGACATCCAGTTGTGGTTTGGGGCCGCCAGATCAGCGCCGATTTCGACAGCACCGACCTGGCGGCGAGGTTCACGCGTAACCGGAGGGGGAGGACACGCGGAACCCGATTGTGTTTTGAAGGAGCGTTAACCGTTTCACATGACCGGGATGGAAGCTGCTGTCGCCGGTACCGACGTACGAGCCGACCTACCAGGCTCCTTGGCCCCCGAGAGGGCGTTGGGACTGTGATTGCACGCTAGCTGACGCGGCCAACCGAGTACGACGTGGTCCAGATAGCCTCGAGTTTGACAACGTCACCTGATTTTGGGGCTACCCACATCTTGCCATCACCGGCGTAGATGCCCATGTGGTAAATGTTACCAGGTGCACCGAAGAAAATCAGGTCGCCGGGCTGTTTGTTGTACTGCGATACTCGGGTCGTTGCCTCGTATTGAGCTTCCGCCGTACGAGGAAGGCTGCGCCCCAGCTGTTTGAAGACATACTGAACCAGGCCGGAGCAGTCGAATGCGTAAGGTCCCTCTGCACCGTACACGTAGGGCTTACCGGCCTGTTGTGCCGCCAGATAAATAGCCCGTAGACCGAGGGAGCCTGCGGATATCGTTGCATCGATCGTACTCGGTGATATCGTGCTGGCCCCGCTGGAGCCGGATGCCTGAAGAACGCTACGAGCCACCGATAGAGGCGCCTGTGCCGGGACTGCCGGGGCTGGACCAGGCATCACAGTCATCGTACCGATGTTCGAGGAGTGCGCCGACTGCAGGGCGTCGGTGCCGTCGAAGATAGCCGTGATCTGTGTCGTGGTGAGAATCTTGGCTGTGTAGCTGGCGAAGCCCTGTTCGTTGGTGTACAGGTGCTTGAATGTCGCCCAGCCGTCAGGCAGCTTCACCTGAACCTTGATGAGCTGGTTCGGCAGCGGCGCGTGGGTCGTTCCGTCCTCGAGGGCGAAGCCCATGTCGATGGGCTGGTCGGCCTGCACGGAGACGTCCGGATTGGTGACCTTCAGCGCGACAGCCGACTTCGGGTGCAGGTCGGCCTGATCGATCACCTGGCTTGTGATGGAGCCGGGGCCGACCGAGGTGGCCGGGTTGATGACCGACGTGCGCAGGCCTGCGAGGGAGGCCTGGCTTCCGAACTGCGATCCTAGCGTGATCCGCGAGCTGACCGAGGTTTCGTCCATACCGGTGTCGGTCGGGGCGCAGCCGGCGAGCGCGACACCGGACACGGCAACCGTGCCGGTTGTCATCGCGGCTACCGCGGCCCGGGCTCGGACGCGACTTGTTCCCGACGGTGGAGCCGGCGCGCGGTGCCTGCCACGGGCTGAGCGCCCGGTCATGTCGGCAGGCGGTCGCAGAGACGACGTCGTTGCCGATCTCGTTGGCGACTTTGTCGGCAACGACGAATATGACCATGTTGCCGGATCAAGCTGCACATCGGGCGCAGACAAGGCTGTGATCCTTCCCGTTCGCCTGCGAGGTGAGCTGTCGGGTTCGGGCTGGGCTGCCCGGTGGGCCGTGCGACCGTCGCACAGCTCGCTTAACCCCTAGGACTGCACCGCGGCTCGGTGTCGTCCGGTGGAGGATGGGTCCCCCGCTCCTGCCCTGGTGACGACTCGGAGGGGACACCGGGACCGTGGGCAGGATTCGGCGTTCGGCCCGGTGTTGTCGTGACGTCGGGGTGAGACTAGTTCAAAAGGATGGTGCCAGTAAACACTAGTCCCTCACAACTACGGCGAGTGCTCACAGAAGTGACCATATCGGCTCCTCCCATCCTCCATGCCGACCAGCTCGCCGCCATGCCCTGACCTGTTGGTCCGGGCGGCAGGCCGCCTGGCTGAGGCGCCCGATGCCGTGACCCACAGGATGCGGAAGATGACATTACGCCATAGCGACGGCAGTCTGGCGGCGGGGGGCACTCGAGCGCCGATAGTTATCTTTCGTTGCCATGTAGTAGTGAAAATTGTCGCCTTGGTAGAGTCATCCGATCACGGATAGTGTCGATCGCTATGAGATGTCTCGCTCCTACATCCCGTGGGGGCGCATCCCGCGTGAGCCATACGGCCCGGGGCTGTGACGGCCCGGGGCTGTGGCGGCCCGGGGTCAGTGGCGGCGGGCGCGGGTCGCGCGGCGGGAGAGCAGGCCGGCGGTCTCCAGGACGTGCAGTTCGACCGCGAGTTGGTGAACCTCGGCAGGCAGGGAGCGGTAATGGCCGGACAGGGCTTCGACGGCGGCCTGCGCGCGGTCCGCGAGATCGTCCAGGGCCCGCTGATGAGTGCGCATCTGCGCCCGCTCATCCTGAATCGCGCGGACCGTGTCCTCCTGCCATCGCCGGGTACGCATCAGGTGCTCGCTGGCGTCCGCGGCCTGGCGCTCAGCATCCTCCAGCCGCCCGAGGAGCTGATCAAGTTGGTCCAACCTTGTTACCAGCTCCGCGATAAGATCATTGCGAACCGGGTACGTCGGTTTGGTCATCGGACCGCGTCGTGCACGTCGTGGGCCATGTCACGGATGTCGTCCCGTGTGCTGAGACACGTCAGGTCGTGGGCGCGGCGGGGGATGTGACCGTTGTCATGCAGGTCCGTTGCAAGGGTCAGCACGGGGTGTGATCGCAGTCCTAGCCGTCTGCCGTTGGCCGGCCGCTGGGACGGCGGTTGACGGTGGGTTCCCGCGCGAAGGGCCGACACAGCCGATTACGGTAGCCGACGCCGTGGTCTTCGTGAATCCCGTCGTCGGGTGATATATCGGAACTGCATAGTCGGAAATAGCTATCAAAGCGAGACGGTAGTCCTGATGGGTCGCCGTCCTCAGGAGGGGTAGGACCGAACGGGAGGACGGCAGGGCGCTCCGGTGGTATCCACCCAGCGGCCGGGCGTGACCCGCAGCACCCCTGGTGATAGTCCGAACGGGTGATACCCACGCCCTGCGATGGCCGCACGGCGGGGCCTGGTAGGTCCGTAATCCACCTGGATTTGCCCGGTTCGGGGCACCGATCTACTCTCGCCTCTCCGGGGCAGCCGGTACCCCGACTCAGGTTGCCCGGGGCCTGTGGCCGGGCGAGCGGTATCATGATCGTACGACCTTCGGCCAGCGGCTTTCCTCTTCACCGTACCGGGTTCACGGGTGAGGCGGTCGGTTGCAGTGACCTGATCCCGGTGATTCAACGGGCGTAATAGACTACACCATCGGCTTGATGCGTGGTCGTTGTTGTATGGTTCTTGTCGCCTGGGTTTTTTATTTGTGATTACAGCCAGCCGTTGCGCTTGAAGGACCGATACAGCGCGAAGCAGATCGTCGCCATCAGACAGAGAACGGCTGGGTATCCCCAGGCCTGCCGCAGCTCCGGCATATGATCGAAATTCATTCCGTAGATGCCGGCGACCGCCGTCGGAACCGCGGCGATGGCGACCCAGGCGCTGATACGGCGCATGTCCTCGTTCTGCGCGATGGTCACCTGCGTCAGGGTTGCCTGGATGATCGACGACAGCAGTTCATCGAATCGCGCTATTCGCTCGGTGACCAGTTCGAGGTGGTCGGCTACATCACGGAAGTACTCCTGAATCCGCGGTGGGATCCTGCCGACGCCCGGCTCGGTGAGCGCCCGCACCGGAGCGGCAAGTGGCGTGACGGCGTGTTTGAGCTCAAGCACCTCGCGTTTGAGCTGGTAGACCTTGCTGGCGTCGGGGCGGGTCGAGCGGCGGAAGACCGAGCCCTCGATGGTGTCGATGTCGACTTCGATCTTTTCGGTGACGACCAGGTAATCATCGACAATCTGGTCGCAGATGGCGTGGAGGACGGCCGACGGTCCTAGGCGTAGCATTTCTGGTTGTTTCTCCAACCGGCTGCGCAGCGCTTGGAGCCCGCCATGTTCACCATGCCGGACCGTGACGATGAAGTCCCGTCCGAGAAATACCATCACCTCGCCGGTGTGGACGATTTCCGATGTCGCGGTCAGCTCCTCGTGTTCCACGTAACAGGCGGTCTTGAGGACAACGAAAAGCGTCTCCCCGTATCGTTCCAGCTTCGGCCGTTGGTGGGCGGTGACGGCGTCCTCGACGGCGAGGGGATGCAGGCTGTAGACATCGGCGATATTGGACAGATCCGCCGCACTCGGTTCGTAAAGGCCGAGCCAGGCGAAACCACCGCGGTGGTGGTCCCGGGCGACGCGCAGGGCATCGGTGTGGTGGATAGGTTGCGGGTCGCGAGCGCCGTCCCGGTAGACGTGGCAGGCGACCACCCGGCCGGTTGGTGTCGAAGGGTCCTCAGGGCGGGTGCGGCGCCGTTTGGGGACCATTCGGACCAGGGATACTGGTCTGGCCAGGGCGCCCGCCAGCCATCCCGCCGGGGTCGACGGATGGCTGGCTGCATGCGGTGCGGACGGGTACCGCCTGTCCTGCCGATCGCCGGTGTCGTCATCGACATGCTCGTCGCTCACTTCCGGTTCCTTCCGTTGATGGTCCTGCCGGTCGCCAGGTCTGTCGGTCTGGCCTCTTCTGGTGCCGGGTGTTTCGAGCGGGCTTAGAGCGCCCGGCAAGAGGGGCGTGCCGTGCCGTGCCGTGGCAGCGCCAGTGGCGTGCCAGTGGCGTGGCGGCACCGGGGCACGCACCTCGCCGCAGCGCTACCCTTCCATCGCTGCGCGATGCACGGGTACCCCGGCTCGTCGGTCGACACCCACCACCAGGGTGGCCCCTCCTCGCACCTCGCGATCCCACCCGCCCCAGCCCCACTCCTTGACCCACGCCCCTACTGCCAGGCGTTCTTAACGATGTGAATCTGATGCTCCTGCCACAACACCAGATTCACATCGTTCCCGAAGAGCGCCCGGTAACAGGGGCGCGGCCTCGCGGGGCCGGGGCACGCACCTTGCGTTGGTGTCGTCGGGTGAATAGCGGAGCTGAAACGTTGAGCGTACAGTTTGACTGATGACCGTCGACGGTCGACCGTAGCGTGCCGAATTCGCTGCTGTCGGCTCGGTCGTCGCACCGTGGAAGTACGCAGGCGTGGGGGTGGCGATGACGTCCACAACGGGGCCGGGATCCACAACGGGGCCGGGATCCGCGACGGGGCCGGGAGATGGACGACCAGTCAGGGATCCCGGGGTCGGCGAACGGAATGATCCGAGCGAGACGTCCCTCCTTGAGATGATCAGCGCCTCCCATGACGATGCGACGCAGCTTGTCAAGCTGACCTTCACCGAAGCGGCGACCTCCGGGGACCCCAGACGCGCATTGCGGGCTGCCGATACCGCGGTTGCGGCGATCAGTGCACATATGTACTCGGTGCAGACCTCGATTTACCCGGTGGCGCGCCGCCGCCTCCCGGACAGCCGGCCGCGTATCGCGGAGCTGTGTGCCCAGGGGCGGGAAACCTCGTCGGTGCTACGTGGCATCTCCCAGCACATCCAGGGCGACGTGCACCGGCCGGGCGAGTCGATGGGAACGCTGCGCGAGCGCTTGGCCGAGCTCGAGGAGCAGCACATCGCCGCTGAGGACATTCTGGTCGCCGACCTCGAGAAGACACTTTCCCCGGACGAGCGTCGCCGGCTCATCATGTCGTTCCGACGGGCGATGCGGCGGGCGCCCACCCGCCCCCACCCGTACATTCCCCGCTCCGCTGTGGTTGGAGGCCTCGTCCTGCGGCTTGCCGGGAGCTGGGATCATGTCCTCGACACCATGGATGCCCGGGTTGCCGCGGGTGGACGGATCCGGGCACCAGCGCCGGCGGGACTGTGGGGCTGGTACCTGCTCGGACGTCCGACTCCGGCTCCGGCTCCGACTCCGACTCCGGACACTGCCAGCATCGCCAGCACTGATGTCTCCTCTGGTGCCTCTGGTGCCGCCAGCACCGACGCTGGTGGCATCGCCGGTCGGCGGCAGGTCCCTCGTGGCGCCCAGGCGGCCGGGGTCGGAGGGCACGGGCCGCGAGGGCGACGGCGACCGCGTCGGTAGCCACCGAGATGATGGCGAGGTCCTAGGATTACGCGTATGGGACGTGCCCGTGTGCAGCGTGTGACCCTTGCGGATCTTCTGGATGAGGTCGGTCCGGCACAGGCCACCTTGTGCGACGGTTGGACGGCGCATGATCTTGTCGCTCATCTGGTGACTCGGGACCGGGTGCCGTACGCGCTGCCTGGCTTGGCGATAAACTGGTTGCACGGTGTGACGGTGGCGGCGGAGCGGTCCACGATGCGCGGCGACACCTATCCGAACCTGGTGGAAATTTTCCGTGGCGGCCCGCCGTGGTGGCATCCAGGCCGTGTCGGACCGGTTGACGATGCCACGAACCTGGTCGAGTTCTTCGTCCATCATGAGGACGTTCGGCGGGCCAGACCCGGATGGGAGCGACCCCTGCTTGACGCGGGGACGCAGCTGGCGTTGTGGAGATCGTTTCAACTGTTCGGTCGGGCCGCCTACCGGCGGTCCGCCGTCGGAGTGATCGCCGAGCGTGCTGACGGCCCGGGGCGGGTTGTGCTGCGGCGTGGTGCCGGTAACGTGACCCTCGTCGGTGACCCGGCCGAACTCCTCCTGTTCGCCTTCGGTCGCCGTGACCACGCCGTTGTCGACATTCACGGCGACAACGGCGTGGTCACGGCGTTCGCCGAAGACCGGGTCAGCCTGTGAGTGGGTAGCCGCTCATCGTAGCGGCGGCAACGTCGTCACCACAGCGATGCGTAGGCCTGGGCGCTGCTGGGCTCTTCAACTGGGCCGGTCAGGGAGGAATGGACGTTGCCCGGATCCGAATTGCTGAAATATGCCTCGTACGACACGACATCGGCGTTGGCGACGAACGTGTCGTGCATTTTCCGGATGTAGAGGGGGTTGTCTCCGCCGGACTGCCCAGCCCTTCCGGCACCGGTGTCGTGGGTGCCGACGAGCCCCCATTCCGGCACGGAGAACTTCTTGCCGTGCGCGCGGGCAAACTTGATCACAGAGCAGAGTCCTTCGGCTTCGTCGCACTGGGTGTTCCAGGAGTTCTCGTCTGTACTTGCCGGCCACATGTCAAAGGTGTCGATGCCGATGACATCGACGTATGCGTCACCCGGGTAGAAATCGAAGGCGCCGTCGGTGTGCGAGTTCAGCGTCCAGTCGATCCGGGCCTGGGCATCTGTCTGCCGGATGGCACCGACCACCTGCTGGAAGCAGCCGACCCATGACCCCGGTTTGTTCGACGCAGACCAGGGGAACCAGTCGCCGTTGAATTCCCAGGCAAGCCGGACGATGCTGTTCGCGCGGCCCTGACCGATCAGCCACCGGCCGAACTCCTGCCAGTGCGAGTTGTACGCTCCCGACGCGCAGGCGCCGATGTCGCCGCCGGAGTCGGGGAAGAACGGCTGACTGATCACCCAGGTGCCGGCGAAGCCGGCGAACTTCTCGGGGTCCGAGCCGAGCCATGGGTGCGTTATCGTTTCCCAGCTTGACCGGTCGGCAAAGGTGACGACCACGTCAACCGGCCGGCCACGAAAGGCAGCCCACTGGTTCGCCTCCGCCAGAGTGCCCGCGGCGACGCCGCTGGTCCATCCGCCGGACAGGGGGCCGTCGCCGGGAACTGTGGCTCCGCCGGGAACTGTGGCTCCGCCGGGAACTGTCGATCCGCCGGGCGCCACGGCGGTCACGGCGGCTGATCGGACGGTGGCGGCGACCTGTGGCGGTCCGGCGTAGGTGCTGCTGCTGGCGGCCGGCGCGTGGCCAGGGCCGCCGTTCGGGTCGTCGTTGCCGACTCCGGCCGTCGGGATGGACGCGCCGGCGACCGGCGTGGCGGACGGCCCGGACGTGGTCGCCAGCGTTGCATTCCCGACACCATCACCTCTGATCGGGGCGACGTGACAGCCAAGGCTCGTGGCAGCGACCGCGAGAGCACCCAGGCCGGCGAGCCAGACCCGGCCACGGATCGACACCACCTTCTTGGCTGCCGCTGTCGGGCCCAACCGGGGTGGCGCTGCCGTGCGGGGTGCGAGCGTGCGCCTACTTTCCGCTGCGACCTGGACGAGTTCTTGCTGGTCCGTTGTCGATTTTGCCGCATTGGCAGATGTTGTTTTTTGCAGTGGGTAACGTGTTTCATCAGTGGTTTTTCTGTGTTTCACAGTTGACTCCCTCCGCGTGACGGGGCTGTCTCGCGACCCTGGACGTCGCCGAAGTGGACGTCGCCGCACGACATGTGGGCCTCGCAGATAGGGAAATGTTCCGGGCGACGGGCTTCAGCAGGCCTGGCGTGGGCCTGCGGCAGCAAAGTCATCATCGGATGATGAGGCTACACGGACCCGCTTCAGCACCCGCCAGATGGGCATACCAGCAGGTCAAGGAGTTATTGATCAGACTTCTGCATGGACGGCAACCTGTCGCAGTCCGTCGTCTATTGTGTTTCTGTTGTCTATCAAGAGTTCTTTGATCAACTGTTAGTTGATATTAACAATCGTCGTTGTCTAGGGCCGTGCTCTCGACCGCGTGTCGGCCGTGGCGAACTCGGTGGCCACGGCCGACGAACGCCTCGTCCACGAGCTCGGCCAGGTCCGTGCTGCTGCAGGCGGTCAGGCACGCTGCGTGGGCAGGTTCGTACCCGGTCCGCGTGACGCCGGCGATGAGTGAGGGTCGCCGGTCGCCGGTCGCCGGTCGCCGGTCGCCGGTCGCCGGTCGCCGGTCGCCGGTCGCCGGGCCGGCGCCTGTGGCCAAGCCAGGCCAATGATCCTTATCTCATGGTCGGCACGTCCGGGGATGGTGATCCGTGCCGTCAAGCTGATCTGTAGGGATGCAGTGTAGGCCACAGTGGGGATCCCTTTTTGATCATTAGATACTTGGTATCATCAACTATACTGAGTTTCATCCGCTGCGCGTCGCTTAAAAGGGGGCTATCCGCTATGACGGCTGCGGTGGATGTAAGGCGTTCGTCGTCCGTGACCTTCGCGGCTCTCGGCATGTCAGCGCTGACCTTCTCGTTGCTGCAGACGATGATCGCGCCCGCGTTGCCGACGATCCGGGCGGAGTTCGGTTCGAGCCAGGCCGGTATTGCGTGGATCATGACGGCCTACCTGCTCAGCGCATCCGTGGCGACCCCGATCCTCGGGCGTCTCGGGGACGTCTACGGCAAGAAGCGGCTGCTTGTCGGCATGCTCGCGGTGCTTGCTATCGGAACGGTGACCGCCGCGCTCGCAACATCCCTGACCGTGATGCTCATCGCCAGGGTCATCCAGGGGGTGGGTGGGGCGATCTTTCCGCTTGCGTTCGGGATCATCAGGGACGAGTTCCCACCGGAGAAGGTCGGCGGCGCGATCGGTGTCGTGTCCGCCGTGCTCGGCGTGGGCTCGGGAACCGGAACGGTCATTTCCGGACCGATCAGTAGCCACCTGGGCTATCACTGGCTGTTCTGGCTACCGGCGATCGCCATTGCCATCGCATTTGTGGTGACCGTGCTGTGCGTTCCGGAGTCGCCCATCCGCGTGGCTGGGAAGGTGTCAGTCGGTGGCGCGTTGCTGCTTGCGGCGTGGCTTGTCGTTCTGCTGCTCGGAATCAGTCAGGGACCCCGGTGGGGATGGGGATCCAGTTCGGTCTTTGGTCTTTTTGCGCTGGCGGGGCTGCTTATCGTCGTCTGGATCACCGTTGAGAGCCGCAGCGCCCAGCCGCTTGTGGATATGCGAATGATGCGGATTCCCACCGTGTACCGGACGAATATCACTGCGATCCTGTTCGGTTTTACGATGTTCTCGATGATGGTGTTCGTCCCGCAGTTTGTGGAAACCCCTCCGTCGGCGGGCTACGGATTCGGTGCGAGCATCACCCAGGCCGGCCTCTTCATGCTGCCGTGCAGTATCTTCATGCTGGTCGCCGGCATATTCGCCAGCCGTCTCGGAGTGAGGTTCGGCGCGAAGGTACCGCTGGTCATGGGCACCCTGATCGCGGCTGCCGCCACCTGCGTCCTCGCGTTCGCGCACAGTGAGAGTTACATGATCTACATCGCGACTTCATTGATGGGTATCGGTATCGGTCTGGGGTTCGCGTCGATGTCACACCTTGTGGTTGTAGCGGTTCGCCCCGATCAGACCGGGATTGCGTCCGGAATGAACGCCAACATCCGGACGATCGGCGGCTCGATCGGCACCACCGTTATCGCCACCGTCATCACAGCCGGGGTGGGCATTGGAACACTGCCGCATGAAAGCGGTTACACGAATGCATTCGCGCTGATGGCCGTCGGATTCGGTGTGGCCGCGGTTGCCGCCGCCTCGCTTCCCGACATCCGGCTGTCGGCGGCGACCGAGGCCGTCGCAGTGGTCGAGTCGGGACGGACAGTCGTCGACTCTGTGCCGCAGCCGCGAAGCAGCCGCAGCTCCGCGGCGGTGCAGGGCAAACTGTAGTCCCCGGGAGTTCATGGGAGCCGGACGACCTGGGCCGCGTAGGCGAGGCCCGCGCCGAAACCGATGAGCAGTGCGAGGCCACCGGAAGGGACCATTCCGCTTGCGAGAACCTCGTCCATCGCGAGCGGAATCGACGCCCCGGAGGTGTTTCCATGGATCGCGACGTCGCGGGCGACGGTCACCGTGTCGGGCAGGGCAAGTACCTTGCACAGCATGTTGATAATGCGGATGTTGGCCTGATGAGGAATGAAGGCGGCGAGTTCCGCTGCGTCGACCCCGGCCACCTCGAGAGCCGCCCGCGCGACGGGCGCCATCTGCCACGAGGCCCACCGATATACCTGCTGACCCGCCATCCGCATTGTCGGCCAGGGCAGCTCGGGGTTGTCGCGCCATTCCAGATACGAGTGATCGTGCCCGATTGCGTCTCGGCCCGAGGGATCAGAACCCCACACGACGGGCCCGATGCCGGTTGTCTCCGACGGCCCGACGACAATCGCCCCGGCACCGTCGCCGAACAGAAAGGCCGTGCCCCGGTCATGTGGGTCGATGATGTCCGACATCCGTTCGGTGCCGATTACCAGAACGTATCTTGCGCTGCCGGCGACCACCATGTCGCTGGCCACCGCGAGGGCATGGCAGAAACCCGCGCACGCGGCCGAGAGATCGAATGCGGTCGCGTTCCGCGAACCGAGTCGGCCGGCCACCTCGGTCGCCACCGACGGCGACTGT
>NZ_CAUVXP010000152.1:0-14511 GCF_963555955.1 Protofrankia sp. Cas3 | reverse complement strand
GCGATGAACGGACTCGGCGGATCTGGCCTGCTGGAAGATCCTCAATCGTCTGGTCACGGCGGACGACGTCTGCAAATGTTTGCGAGAAAGTGCCCAGTGGCCCCCCGTCGCTGTTCTTCTGTATAGCCTGGACGAGGCTTTAGATGAGAGTCTTACGATGGATACCGACGATCATCACCCTCCGGTAACATGTCGTATCTCTCCGTGGAGATTGTGGTGGAGGTGTAGCGCTCAACTACCCGGCCGAAAATCTGTCGCCCAGGTTCTCGAGTCGGCGGCGGAAGTCGGCACGCGATAACGAACATCTGGATCTGTGCTGCCGGAGGTCTCACGTATGGTCCTGTTGTGCGAGGGGCAGGTCATCCGGGATACCTACAAGGTTGAGCGGTTGCTGGGCAGGGGGGCTTTTGCCGAGGTCTACCGGGTCGAGCACCGGTATCTGGGCCGACAGGCGATGAAGGTCTTCCGGCACGTAGGAATGTCCGGGGAGCAGGTGCATGCCGCACTCGGCGAAGCGATGCTGTTGTCCGGCATCGGTCACCCCAACATCATCCGCGTGTTTGAGGCGAACACCGTCGAGACGGACAACGGAGTATACGCATACTTCACCATGGAATACGTGGCCGGCGGTACCCTGAACAATTTCTGGTCGTCGTACGGCGACGCGTTCGTGCCCATCCCGACCGCGGTGGACGTCATGCGGCAGATATCGCGCGGCCTGGCGGTCGCCCATCGGAAGTCCCCGCCGATCGTCCATCGGGACATCACGCCGCAGAATATACTGGTCGGCTACGACGGGGCCGGTCTGCGCGTGCGGATCAGCGATTTCGGCCTCGCCAAGAAGGTCAGTGCCCTGACCCTGCTGGCCAGCTCCCAGGGAACCATCGCTTTCATGGCGCCGGAGACCCTGCTCCACCCGCATCTCGCATCGGTGCCGGGGGACGTCTGGGCTCTGGGCGCGCTGTTCTACCTGCTGCTGACCGACCGGCTTCCATATCCCCGGCGCTCCGCCGGCGACCCGATCACGGCTGCCTGGAACACGGGCACGCTCGTACTGCCGGGCGAGGTGCGGTTCGCGGTGGATGGAACACTGGACGCAATCGTCGCCCGGGCGTTGTCCTTCGACCCGGCGAAGCGCTATCCGTCGGCCGCCGAGATGCTCGCCGACCTGGATGCGTGGCAGCCAGAGAGGCCGGCGCCGCCGCAGCCGCGAGAGAAGGAACCCGGGCCGGCCGGGGAGATCGCCGCGGGCAAGAATGTGCTCGGCCGGTCATCGTCCGCGGATGAGGCCGCGGCGCTGCGGATGGCTCGCCAGGCGGTGGCCCTCGCCACCACGGGCCAGTGCGACAAGGCCGCCGATCTGATGGAGGAAGCCTTCAACAAATGGCCCGGGCTACGTGACCAGTACGTGTCACGGATCCGGCTGTGGCGCAAGGGGGTGACGATGTGACGACCCAGGGCACCGACGCCGACCCGCTGCAGCGGGTGTCTGCGCAGATCTACCGGCAGAACGCCTTCCGGGTGACCGGCCTGGCACTCTCGTCCACCGGACGGGAGATCAGACGGATGGCCGACAGGCTCGCCGTTATCGAGAAGACCGATGGGCAGTTGCCGACCTCGGACATCCTGGCGCTGGCGCCGACCCCGTCCGCCGGGGACATCCGCGCCGCTCTCGACCGGCTGGGCGATCCTCGCCAGCGGCTGGTCGACGAGTTCTTCTGGCTCTGGCCGGCGCAATCGGGCGGTCCGCAGGACGCAGCGCTCGCCGCCCTGGCCGCCGGCGATTCGAACGCCGCGGTCCGGCACTGGACCACCGCGGCGCAGAACAGTGACCTGACGGTGCCCGCGGACGCCGCGAGCGCAGTCCACAACCTCGCGGTGCTCGAGCACGTACGGGCACTCGACGCCGAACTGGCCGCCGACACCGCGCAGCCCGACTGGGTGTCGGTCTACCGCCGCTGGGGGCTCGTCCTGAGCGACGACCGGGTCTGGGACAGCCTGGTGGCGCGCATCCGGCACGCCGCCAACGCCCGGCTCGACGAAAGCCTCGCCGCCGGGATTCGTTCGGCGCTGCCTAGCGCGTTGCTGAGGATCGGTGCCGAGATCGTCGTCGCCGCCATCACAGCCGACGATATCGGCCGGGCCGAGAGGCAGCTGGCGGCGATGCGCGACGCACAGCTGGGGGACACAGCCCGGGATGCGCTCGACGCCGCCCTGCGTGCGGCCGGCGCGCCCTGGGCCGACCAGATCGGCCGGCTCTGCGACGATGCCGTCCAGGTGGCCACCGACACTCAGAAGAATGGTTTGGACCAGGCCGAGCGCATCCTCGCCGATTCCGCCGGGCCGCTCGAACGGCTTGATCTCCTGCTGCCCCCCGAGGAGCCCACGCGGGTCCGCACGCACGACAAGGTCGCCCTCGACACGCTGCGTTGCGTGCTGTTTTTCGACCAGACCCGGGATCTCTCGGACACCGCCGACGCCGGTACCGCCCGCGACCACATGCGGATGACCGACGTGCTCACCCGGGCCGAGCGGACGGCGGCATCCGAGGCCATCGGGGACCGGCTGGCCGAGAACCGGAAAATTCTCGAGACGAGCTCCCTGCGCTTCGTCTGCTGGATCTGTCAGGAGAACCCGACCGACCCCACCGCGGCGATCAAGATGTGGATGCACGGCGACGTGGTCCATGAATACCCCAGAATACGTTGGAGGAATATGCAGGTCACCGTGCCGCGCTGCCGGACCTGTCAGTCCCGCTCGGAGAACCAGGGATGTCTGACCGGGCTGCGTAACATCCTGTTCTTCGTGGTCTCGATCAGTATTCCCACGATGCTGTTCTCCGGCGCCGGCGGTGGTTTTATCTTCCTGGCCATCGTCGTCGCGTTCGTCACATGCTGGGTCGACGCGAACACCGTCACCGCTCGCGCCGAGCGAAAACAACGGGACCACATCGCCTCCTTCCCACCGATGGCGGAACTGCGCAGTCAGGGATGGCAGCACGGTGAGCGGCCGCTGGGGGCCGGCAGTGGCTGACATTCTGCGCCAGTGGCGGCATCCTCGCGAGTTCCGCATTGCCCGACCGTCCGTGCCGGGGGAGTGGGCCGCGGTGCTCCATGCTTCCCGGGAAGCCGGGCCCGTACCGGCGCCCGGCGAGCAGGCGGCGGACCCGGCCGCGGAGAAGGCGCTGGGCCAGCCGGCGGTGGCCGAGCTCGCGACCGGCCTGTGGCGAATGGGCCGGCGCCTTTCCGACATGGCGAAGAACTCCGGCCCGGCAAAGAGTTCCGACACCGCGCAGGACAGGGGCCGCACGACGGACACCCGCCGGCTGCAGCGGCAGTTCGACTCCCTCTGGAGTGCCCTCGCCGCGGCCGGCGTCGAGGTTCAGGAGCACGACCACACCCGATACGACTCCGGTCTCGACCTGCAGGTCCTGGAGTTCCAGCAGACCGACGGGCTGACTGACGAGATCGTCCTGGAGACCCTGCGGCCGAGCGTCTACCTCCACGGTCGGCGAGTGCAGACCGGAGAGGTCGTCGTTGGCATTCCCGTGCGCTGACCCGACCCGACCCGGCCCCAGACCCGGCCCCAGACGAGCCCCCCGCAGGCCCCCGACACACGCACCGGAAAACCGGTCCCACCGGGAAGGAGGAACGATGGCGCGATCGACGATGGACTTCGGCATCGACCTGGGCACTACCAACAGCGCGATTGCGGTCCTGGACGGCACTGAGGCCCGCATCATCAAGAACGCGTTCCAGCACGACACGACGCCGTCGGCGGTCTACGCTGACCGCAACGGCCGGATCCATGTCGGCGAACGGGCCCGGGAACGGGTCGAGTCCGATCCGGCGAACGCCGCCGCCGAGTTCAAGCTCAAGATGGGGCTGCGCGACCAGGCGAGGACATTCGCCAACAGCGGTCTGGCGCTGACCCCGGAGGAACTGTCCGCGCACGTGCTGCGGGCACTCAAGACGAATGTCACCAGGCAGCTCGGGGAGGACGTCCGGGCCGCGGTCATCACCGTTCCGGCCGCGTTCGAGCTGAACCAGACCGACGCCACCCGGCGGGCCGCCGAGGCCGCCGGACTGGAACTGTCGCCGCTGCTGCAGGAACCGACCGCAGCCGCCCTCGCCTACAGTTTCCAGCGCGACGAGGACAACATCTACCGGCTGGTCTTCGACCTGGGCGGGGGAACCTTCGACGCCTCGGTCGTGCATATCCGGGACGGCGAGTTCGACATCGTCAACCACCGTGGTGACAACTTCCTCGGCGGGAAACTCATCGACTGGGCGATCGTCGAACAGCTGCTGATTCCCGCGCTGCTCCAGCAGTGTTCGCTCCCCGGCTTCGGCCGGGGCGAGCCCACCTGGGCCCAGGCGATCGCGAAGCTGAAGGCGGCCGCAGAGAACGCGAAGATCGAGTTGTCCTCGACGGGATCGGCACTGATCGACATCAGCGAGCCCCCGCTGTGCACCGACTCCCGCGGGAACCCGGTGGAGTTCGTCCACGAGCTGCACAGCGCGGATGTGGACCAGCTGACCGAACCCTTCGTCGCCCGCGCGATCAACATCTGCCAGGCCGCGCTGCGGGAGAGCCACCTCGCGCCGGAGAAGATCGACCGGGTACTGCTCGTCGGCGGGCCCACCCTCATGCCGTACCTGCGTCGGCGGCTCACCGAGGGTCTCGGCATCGAGCTGGATGTCAGCCAGGACCCGATGACCGTCGTGGCCTGCGGCGCGGCGATCTTCGCCGGGACCCAGCGGCTGCCGGCGGAGCCGGCGCGCCCCGACGTCGCCTACACCGTGGACCTTGAGTACAAGCCGATCGGCTCCGATCCGGAGCCTGTGGTCGGCGGGGTGGTGCGGGGCCCGGCCGGCCGGAAGCTTGAGGGGTCTACCGTCGAGTTCGTCAACGCCGAGGCCCGCCCGCCGTGGCACAGCGGTAAGATCATTTTGCCGGCGGCCGGCTCGTTCATCACCACCCTGCGCGCCGAGCCCGAGCGGCGGAACACCTATGAGATCGTCCTGGAGGATCCGACCGGAACCCGCGAGCGGATTCAGCCCGCGGAGCTGACCTACACCCTCGGCACAGTCGCGCCGGCCGCCACTCTCACCCACTCGATCGGGGTGGCGCTGGCCGGCAACGAGGTCTCCTGGCTGCTGGCGAAGGGCACTCGGATCCCCGGCAAGGCCCGCGAGATCCTGCGGAGCACCGTGCTGCTGACCCGCGGCCAGTCGGGCGGCCTGCTGCGGATCCCGATCCTGGAGGGGGAGCACTCCCGGGCCGACCGCAACCGGCAGGTGGGCGCGCTGGAGATCCTCGCCGACCAGGTGGCCCGCAACATCCCGCAGAACAGCGAGATCGAGGTGGTGATCGAGATCGACGCCTCCCGGCTGGTGACCACCAGGGCGTACGTGCCGATCCTCGACGAGGAGTTCGACGCCGTTCACGACCTGACCACCGAGAGCGCTCCGGCCCCGGCCGAGCTGCGCCGGGCGCTGAACGCCGAGCAGGAGCGGCTGGATGCCCTGCGCGCCGACGCGCGGCGTACGTCCGACCCGGCAGCGCTCGCCATCCTCGGTGAACTGGATGACGAGCGGGCAGTCGATCAGCTCGAGAACGACGTGGCCTCCACCGAACACGGTGACGCGGACGCGGCGAGCACCGCCGGCAAGCGGATGCTGGACCTGCGGGCGAAGCTCGACGACGTCGAACATGCGCTGGAGTGGCCCTCACTGGTCGAATGGGCGAACCGGGTGCTCCACGACGCGCCGGGGATGATCGAGGAATACGGCGACGCCAATGACCGGCGGCGGCACGAGCTCCTCGCCGCCGACATTCGCCGTGCGCTGGCTGGCCAGGACGCCGCGCACCTGAAGACCCTCGTCGACGAGCTGACCGGTCACCTGGCCATGATGCTCGACCGGAAGACGGGTGCCGTGGCGATGGCCCGCTTCACCAAGCTGGTCGAACAGCGGTCCGAGCTGCGCGACCAGGCCCTGGCCGCACGCCTGATCGCGGACGGGCAGCGTGCTGTAGACAGCAACGACATCGAGCGGCTGCGGACGGTGATCCGACAGCTCGTCGACCTGCTTCCGCCCGAGGACAGGCAGGCGGACTCGGAGGCCTACAGCAATGTCTACAAGTCTCGGTGACACCACCCACGCCGTGCTGATCGGCGAGGTCGTCCGGGGGCAGGCCGTCACGCTGGCCCGTTCCGGCCGGTACGAGCACGCCGTCAGCCTCCTGACAGAGCTGGCGACCGGGCGCGACCACACCGCGGCGGAACACGACTTGCTCGCCCGGATCCACGCGCAGCAGGGCCGGTTCGGCGACGCCGAGCGTCACTGGCGGGCTGCGCTGGCCATGGACGGCCCCACGGACGGGGCCGCAGCGGGCCTGCGCCGCCTCGAACGACTGCGCACCCGCCGCGGCAGCGGCCGCGTCCGGGGCGGTGTCGCCGCCCTGCTCGTCGCTCTCGCCTTCGGCGGGGGCTGGCGGTTCGGCCACGACCGGACCAACCCGGCGGTAGCGGCCCCCGCGCCGGCCCCTGCAACGGCCCCCGCGCCGGCTCCCACCGAATCGGTGAATGTGACGGCGGCCCTGGCCGCGCGCCTAGCCGGACCGGAGGTCACCATCGCCAAGGCCGGCGGCCAGGTGGTCGTCGTCTTCCACGACGCGCTGTTCGCCACGTACGACACCCCCAGCCCGCAGGGCCGCGCGGCACTCGCCGGGCTGGGTATCCGGCTGGCGGCGATACCCGATATCGCCGTCGAGATCGTCGGACACAGCGACAATTTCCCGGTACGCCCCGGCGGCCCGTTCCCCGACAACACCGCGCTGAGTCTGGCCCGCGCCGCGTCCGCTGCGACGATCTTGAGCCAGGCCGGCGTCCCCGCTGCCGCCCTCACGATCTCTGCGGCCGGCAACGCCGTCCCCCCTCATCCCGACGCCCCCGCCGGTGACACCCGTAACCGAACGGTGATCCTCCGCATCACACCGCCCGCCTAAGTGGCCGGCGACGGAGGCCGGGCAGCCGGCCGACGAGCGAGAGCCAAAGAAGCAGGAAGGACGTACCCATGACGCAGGCCGAGCCACGGCCGAAGGCTGCGGCCCGGCCCCACGACCCGCTGGCCGTCGCGCTTGCCAACGCATCCCTGTTCGGTGGCGGGTACCTGATGCTGGGCCGGGGACAGCTCGCCGTCATCGTCACCCTGATCACAGCCGAGCTCCTCATCATCTTCGCCTCGGTCGCGCAGGTGCCGTGGTTCGGGATCGTCGTGCTGCTGTGGTGGGTGGCCGTCATCGGACACGGCTGGTATCTGGCTGGTGGGCGGCCGCGCCGGGGCCGGATCTGGCCGAACCGGTCGGGCAGACAATGGACCATCGCCCTCGCCTTAGTGCTCCCGGTACTGCTGGTCTTCGGCCTCCTCCGTTTCGACATCGCGCGGATCGAGGGGGACGTGGCGGCGGCCAGCCGCGCCAACGACTGCCGGCGTGTGACGGCCGCCATGGACAGGGTGACGCCAGCTCACCGCATGGTTGCCGTCGCCCCGGCCGCCGATGGTGACGAGACGGTCAAGGCATGCACACTGGTACCGAATCTGCTGAAAGCGCCTCGCTCCGGTCTACCGGCGTACTGCTCCGCTCCGGTACCGTACGCGGCCGCCCCGTCCGGCGGGCCGAACCGCGCGCTGATAGTCGGCGACAAAACGTACGTGAACAAGATCCCCGCCGAGTGGAGGGCCGATGACGTCTTCAATGCCACGCGGGTGCTCTGCGTCGGCGAGCGCCAGCCTGGAGTTTTGGTCCAGACCTGCAGGTATACCGGCTTCAGGCTCCTGACGTTTCACCGGGTGGTGTTGCCCGTTCGCGTCTATGAGGTACGAACCGCACGGCTGGTGACCGATACCAGGGTAGAGATCGGCGACATCGGCGACATCGGCGACATCAGCTGCCCTTCCTCCATCCACAGTGATGATGAAACCACGAGGTACGTCAGCCCCCCCGATTCCCAGATACAGGCCGCCTTCCGACCGCTGATCAGCCCGTGACCGCCTGTGGGGTGCCAGCAGTCGCTGGAGCATGCGCCGGCCTTGACCGCCCAGGACCCGAACGTCACCTCTCCATTCGGGTGTGACTGTTCATGCGGTTGGGTTGTGGACGTAGTGGCCCTTGTCGAGATCGTCGATGAGCCCGGGATGCGTTGGCTGCCACCGCTCGCTCTCTACGGCGAGTGCGACGTCGTGCCGGCCGCCGTGGCAGGTCCCGCGGACCGCATGCTCATCGACTGCCGCATCAGGCGAGGTTCGCGTTGTTGACGACGGGTTCGCCGTGACTGTTCGGACGGCGTCGAAGGGTCGGTGCCCTACTGTGGCCGCGTGGGTGTTGAC
The DNA here is from genome assembly GCF_963555955.1 of Protofrankia sp. Cas3. NCBI lineage: Bacteria > Bacillati > Actinomycetota > Actinomycetes > Frankiales > Frankiaceae > Protofrankia > Protofrankia sp. Cas3. The sequence continues at coordinate 6,118 of NZ_CAUVXP010000152.1, read as the reverse complement.
GCCGACATTTCGGTGCCGGCGCGGCTCATCGCCGAGCCCGCGCGGGCCCGTATGCTCGTCGGGCTGGTCGGGGGCATCTGCCTGCCCGCGGGTGATCTGGCCCGCCTGGCCGGGGTATCGGCATCGACGGCCAGCGGGCATCTCAAAGCGCTGGTCGCCCACGGGTTCGTCACGGTGGAGCGATCCGGGCGCCATCGGTACTACACCCTGGCGAACGCCGACATCGCGTACGCACTGGAGGCTCTACAGGTCGTTGCCCCCGAGATCCCGGTGACGTCGCTGCGCGGGCACCGGGTTGCTGCCGAGCTGCGGGCCGGGCGGCGCTGCTACGACCACATGGCCGGAGACCTCGGGCTGCAGGTGACCGGGCTGCTGGTGCGCGCGGGCATCGTCGGACCGCTGCGTGCCGGCGCCACCGCGGACCTGCACCTCGACGGCCCCGGTCACCCGCTCCTCGACCGGTTCGCCCTGCAGGAGATCGGCGGCTCCCCGCGTCGCCCGCTGGTCCGGGGCTGCCTGGACTGGACAGGGCGCCAGCCGCACGTCGCGGGCCGGCTGGGCGCGCACCTACTGACGGTCTTCCTCGACCGCGGATGGGTGACTACCCGCCCGGGCAGCCGCGCGCTGCGCCTGACCGGCGCGGGCGAGAGCGTGCTCGTCTCACTCGATGCCGGCGTGTCCGCCGCGTGGGAGGCCGGCTGAGTAGCGGGCGGCCAGGCCCTGGATGGCGCCGTAGGAGATCGCGGGCGGTGCCGGTTCGCCGTCGCGTATGCAGACCGCCACCTCCACCGCCCGGTCCAGCGCGGCACGGTACAGCAGCGAACCGCAGCTGATCCGCCGCACGCCGAGCCGGGCCAGTTCCGCCACCGAGTGGTCCGCTGAGGCGAGCACGTTGACGGGGACCGGCACCGCGGAGACGATCTGCCGGATCTGCGGGCTATTGAGCCGTCCGGGCACGAAGACGCCGTCGGCCCCCGCACCGACGTAGCGACGAGCCCGGTCGACGGTCTCGGCCTCGGCCTCGGTCACGGTGGCGGCCTGCGCGGTCCAGAACGTGTCGACGCGGGCGTTGACGAACAGGCGCGGGCACCGGTCCTTGATCGCTGCGATTTTGGCTGCGTGTGCGTCGGACGCAACGAGTCGTCCCCGGGTGGTGTCCTCGATGTTGATGCCGTCGACTCCCAGCGAGGCCGCGTAGTCGGCGACGGCGGCCGGGTCGTCGGCGAAGCCGTCCTCGATGTCGATCGAGACCGGGCACGGCAGGGCGCGAAGCCGGCGCGCGAGGCGACGGGTGAGTTCGGGGATCGCCCGGGAGGCGTCGGCCAGCCCGTGCTGGGCCGCCAGCCCCAGGCTCGTGGTGCCGATCGCCGGGAAACCCGCCACGAGCAGGGCCGCCGCGGACGCGGCGTCCCAGGCGTTCGGCAGGATCAGCGGGTCGCCGGCCCGGTGCAGGTCAGCGAAGGTCATTGCCGCATTGCCGCATTGCCGCCGCCGCGAGCCGGTGCGCGAGGTCCCGTCCCGGGCAGGCATGCCGGCCGCTACCGAACGGTGCCCCGGACAGGTCCACCTCGACGGTCTCGCCGCGGGGGCCGACCCGCCGGGTGCTCGGGATGGGCGGCGGGCCGTCCCCACCGCGGCGCAGGTGGGTGATCAGCGCGCGGGTGGCGGTATGGGCCTGCACGAGCACGCACAGCTTCGCCGCCGTCAACTCGTCGTGGCCGCCGCACACCGCGATGAGCCGCTCGACGGCGTCGTCGGCCTCGGGTATCACCGGCAGATGGGGGTGGTACGAGGCAGCAGCCGACGCGACGTCGGCCACGAGGTGCTCCGACAGTCCCAGCGCCGTGAGCAGCATCGCGGTCGGATCGCCGCCCGGGCGCGGATCGACCACCAGGCCGGACAGCAGCTCATCGATCAGCCTCCGGCGGCACGCGTGGTCAGCTCCCTCGCTGAACCGCGCGACGCTGCCGCGCAGCCAGGCGACGCCGGAGCCGCCCGCCGGGCACCGCGGCACTGAGAACGCAGGGTCGTCCAGGACGGACGACGGCATCTTCTCCATGACTCGATGGTGGACCGCCAGCGTTTCGGTGACGCCCGAACCGTCCCCGACATCCACCGGATCAGGCACGGTGCCGGTCGTGCCGGCGCATCCACGTCGTCCTGCCGTTGTTCGTCGTTCCTCGCGGGGCCTACACCGCCGACGCGATCGGGACGGCTTACGGGCTGACCACCGTGCAGACCTGCACCGTCCACTTGATCCGGGCGGCGCTGCGGTATGCCCTCTACACCGATCGCAAGGTGTTGGCCGCGGCGATGCGGCTATGGACGCGGTAGCGGCCTGGGGGTTGGGAACGGGCCCGGGAGAAGGCTCGGGAGAAGGCGTACTCGGAGGTGTAGCCAACGGCGCGGGCGATGACGTCGATCGGGTCGTCGGTGTCGCGTAGCCGGCGGGCGGCCAGGTCCATTCGCCAGCGGGTGAGATAGGCGGCGGGGGTGTCACCGACGAGGACGGGGAACCGGCGGGCCAGCGTCGCGCGGGACACAGCGACGTGGTCGGCGAGGGAGGCGATGGTCCAGGCGTGGGCTGGGTCGGTGTGCATCGCCGTGAGGGCAGCCGCGATCACAGGGTCGCTCAGGGCACGTAGCCACGACACGGAAGGGGGCGGGGGTTCGGCCTGGAGCCAGGCCCGCAGGAGGTGGATGAGCAGCACGTCGACGAGTCGGTTGAGCACTGTGGCTGCGGCGAGTTGCGGGTGCGTCAACTCGCTCGACAGGAGCCGGACGGTGTCGTCGAGCGGTGCGTTGTCCGAGCCTGCCGGTATGTGCACTACGTCGGGGAGCAGGGTAAGCAGGGGTGTGGTGACAGCGGGGTCGTGCCGGTAGGAGGCGCACAGTATCCGTGTCCGCGCCGGCTGGGTGCCGATGTCGAGCCGGCCGCCGGCAACCCGCGCCCGGTGGGCGGCGGCGTGGTCGAAGGGTTCGAGGGGTCCGGTGCGGTCGCCCGACAGACCGTGCGCGGTACCCGTGGGCAGCAGGACCACGTCGCCGGGCATGAGCTGCACGGAGGGCCGGTCGGGCACCCGTAGCCAAGCCGTCCCGGCGGTGATCGCATGGAACGCCGCTCCGGGTATCGCGAACAGGTGCAGCCCCCACGGGTCGCCCGCGTATACGGTCGCCGCGACCGTGCCCCGCACGCCGGCAACGGCCAGCACTTCGGCCAGCAGATCCACACTCGGAGCCTAGCGATCCGTGTGCGGGGCTGATCTCGATGAGACGGATAGACAAAGAATCGAGACCGATCGTCATCGACTGGCCATCGTCACGCTCCATACGGTTGATCTGTCGCCCACATCCCCGGCAGGAGAGCAACCGATGAACATTGCAGGCAGCACCGCCCTTGTCACTGGCGCCAACCGCGGGCTTGGCGCCCGCCTGGTGACCGAACTGCTTGGCGCCGGAGCGAGCCGGGTCTACGCCACCGCCCGTAACCCCCACACCATCGACCCGCAGGTGTGCTCTGACTCGCGGGTGCGCACCCTGGCCCTGGACATCACCGATCAGGCCAGTGTGGATGCCGCCGCCAAGGCGGCCACCGACGTCACCCTTCTGGTCAACAACGCGGGTGTGCTCGGCTTCGGCGGCGCCCTGGACGGCGACCTCGACCTGTTTGGCCGTGACATGACCACGAACTACGTCGGCACCCTGCGGGTCACCCGGGCGTTCGTCCCTGTACTGGCGGCGAATGCACCCGCTGCAGTCGCCAACGTGCTGACCTTGATCGCGCTTGCCCCGGTCCTACCGATGGCCGGGTACTGTGCGTCGAAGGCCGCCGCACACTCGATCACGCAGGCGCTGCGCGCGGAGTTGCGCGGCCGGGGTATTGAGGTCATCGGCGCCTACCCGGGTGGGATCGACACCGACATGCTCGCCGGTATCGAAGCGGACAAGGCCGCCCCCGAGATTGTCGCCGGGCGCATTGTAGCCGGCATTGCGGCCGGTGAGACGGTGGTCTGGCCCGACGACACATCCGCCCACGCCGGCACGGTCTACGTTACCGACCCGCTGCGACTCGAGCAGATGCTGGCGAGCTGAGTCTCTCCCGGGCCTCCCGTGCCTCCCGGGCCCGCGAACGCGGTCCGTTGGAGAATACGGACTCGCCCCGTCAAAGAAGGTAGCCCTCTATGTTGAGCCCGGTGCGGCCGGTTACTGAGACCAATGCCTCGTTGGGGCGGAGGCTGGCTGGCCGCACAGATCACCGCAGGTTACATTCATGATCGAATGTGGACCTAACGCACCAGAACAAGAACCGTTCGATCTTTATCGAAGGTCCTGAGATCACCATCCGGCCGGTCGCCACCCGGGTCCTGACCAGGGACGACGCTCAGTGAGCGCCCGGCCGGCAACATCATCCACCGAGCCGAACGCACGTTCTGCGCATCTGGTAGTTCCGGAGCCGGCTGGCCCGGTGACGCGGGGCGAGTTGGCCGTTGTAGACGCCGACCGCGTGGATACGACTCAGGAGTCGGTGAACTCGGCGAACGTTGCCGGCAGGTCAGCCGGCAACTCGCTGGTACCTCCGGCTGGCTGCGGACTGGTCTCATGATACGGCGGTGCGCTGGTCGCCACCCGTGACCATCTGTTGTCGAACCGGACCGTCGCCTTCCCGCACACCGGTGCGGACGCCGGTGACGTGGCGGAAGGCCGCGCTGGTCCCGACACCGAAGCGGCGGCACGCTGGGCGTCGATTAGGCTCCCTACGTGCTTATAGGTGATCTACGAAGCAGGATCGACCGGGTCTGGGACGCGTTCTGGTCGGGAGGAATCTCCAACCCGCTGGAGGTCATCGAGCAGATCACCTACCTGATGTTCATCCGCCGACTGGACGGCATCCAGACCGGCAAGGAGAACAAGGCCAACCGCACCCGCAGGCCGATCGAGAACCCGGTGTACACGGATGCCACCCAGGAGCTGCGCTGGTCGCGTTTCAAGGCCCTGGGCAGCACCGACGAGATGTTCGTGCTGGTGCGGGACAAGCTCTTCCCCTGGCTGCGGGAGCTCGGGGGCGAGGGCTCGACCTACGAGCAGCACATGCGCGACGCCCGGTTCACGATCCCGACGGCGAACCTGCTCGCCAAGGTGGTGGACATGCTCGACGGGCTCCCGCTCGACGAGCACGACACCAAGGGCGACCTGTACGAGTACATGCTCAGTAAGATCGCCACCGCCGGCCAGAACGGCCAGTTCCGTACCCCGCGGCACATCATCCAGCTGATGGTCGCGATGACGGCCCCAGGCCCCGGCGACACCATCTGCGACCCTGCCTGCGGTACGGCCGGCTTCCTGATCGAGAGCGCCGCCCACGTCGGACGGAGCCATCCCGAGGCCCTGCTCGACCCGGCCACGCGTCGGCACTTCGACCATGGCATGTTCCACGGCTTCGACTTCGACAACACGATGCTGCGGATCGGCAGCATGAACATGCTGCTGCACGAGGTCGAGCAGCCCGACATCCGCTACCGCGACTCGCTCGCCCAGAGCGCCGCCGGTGAAACTGGCCAATACTCGCTGGTCCTCGCCAACCCGCCGTTCGCCGGCAGCCTCGACTACGAGACGACCGCCAAGGACCTGCTCGCCGTCGTCAAGACCAAGAAGACCGAGCTGCTGTTCCTGGCCCTGTTCCTGCGCCTGCTCAAGCCCGGTGGCCGCGCCGCGGTCATCGTCCCGGACGGCGTCCTGTTCGGTTCGACCAAGGCGCACAGGGACCTGCGGAAGATCCTCGTCGAGGACCACAAACTGGACGCCGTGGTCAAGCTGCCCGGTGGCGTTTTCAAGCCTTACGCCGGAGTCTCCACAGCCATCCTGTTCTTTACCCGCACCGACAGCGGCGGCACCGACGACGTCTGGTTCTACGAGGTGACCGCGGATGGCTGGAGCCTGGACGACAAGCGCGCCCCGCTGTTGCCCGAAGACAAGCTCGGCGCGGTCCCGCTGACCACGCTAGTCGAGGCGGAGCACGCGAAGAACAACCTGCCCGACGCGCTGCGGCGCTGGGGTGGACGCCTCGGGGCCGAGCGCAGGCGCGCCCGCACCGAGCAGAGTTTCTGCGTCCCCAAGGCGG
>NZ_CAUVXP010000151.1:0-14561 GCF_963555955.1 Protofrankia sp. Cas3 | reverse complement strand
CCCACCATGCTCCGTAGTTAGCCTCTGACCTGGGCAAATAGGTTCGACCTATCATCCGAACAGTCAGAAGCAGGACAAACGGGCAGGTAGATGACACTGTTCGCCGGTTCGTACGGAAAGATGGTCCTCGCCCGATGGCCCTCAGGCGGCTGCTGTGAGTGACATTTGGTCCCTCGCGGCGTCTGAGCGCGTTCGCGGGTCGTGTACGCGGAGACCGCGTACACGACCCGCCGACGCCGCACCGGGTCGACAGTTGCTTGTGCTGGCCGCCTGATTGGCAGTTGGATCAGTACGCTATGCGGCGGATTGGACGCTGTGTGGTGGGGTCTGGCCCGGGTGTCGCGACGGGGGATGCGATGGATCTCGATCAAGCGTTGGCGCGTTTCGACCGGGTTGAGGCCAACCTGGTGCGGCTGGAGAAGGCGTGGGCCGAGATCCAGGCACTGACTCCCAATGGCATGACCTTTGGGCTCGGCAGCGGACCGGAGGGCGAGCGTCGCCGGGACCTGTGTCGTGGCTACAGCCAGCTCCTGGAGGGACTGCCAGCGATCGATGGCATTCGGATCACCGAGACGCCGTGGGACATCGACGACATCATGCAGCTGCGCGTCGACCTCATGGACATCGGCGAATGGGGGCAGAACGGCGCCGACCGAGCGGCGGACCGCATCGACTACGAGATTGGCGAGTACCGCTTCCACCTCGTCCGGACCCGACGCCGCCTAGTCCGTGACCACCTCGTCCGACTGATCGCCGACGTCGACAGCCTGCTCACCGGGCTTGCGCAGCGGACACCCAACGACCTGCAACCCATCGAGGACGAGGGCTTCGGCCGTCTGCGCGAGACCTTCGCGCAGCTGGAGCGGCTACTCGGCGCTCAGGGGCCGACCGTGGGGCGGTGGAGCGACCTGCGGCGGCATCTGTCGTTTGGCCAAGGGCACGACCTGCACGACATCGTCAACCTGGACTGGCCGGTGGTCAGACCGCAGATCGAGGCCGGTCTCTACTCGGACCTGGACCCGCTGCCCGTCGAGGCCGATGACCTCGGAGCCCTCCTCGCAGAAAAGCCGGCCGGTCCGGTCACCGTGGCGCTGAACTGGGCCGCACTCTCGGCCGAGGCCTTCGAGCGCTTGCTGTTCAATCTGGTCGAACTCGCCCCGGACTACATCAACCCGCAGTGGCTCATGCGCACCAACGCCGCGGACCGAGGCCGCGATATCTCAGCCGAGCTGGTGACGCCCAACTCCCTGAGCCTGGTCCAGAACAAACGCGTGATCATCCAAGCGAAGCACTGGCAGCGCCGGTCCGTGGGCGTTGACGAACTGACGGTCCTTCTGGCGCAGATGAAACTGTGGCAGCCACCAGCCGTCCATGTGCTCGTGATCGCGACCAGCGGGCGCTTCACCGCCGACGCCGTGACGTGGATCGAGAAGCACAACGTCGACGGCGAGCGACCTGAGATCCACATGTGGCCCGAGAGTCACCTGGAGCTCCTGCTCGCCCGAGCGCCGCATCTCGCGGCCGAGTTTGGACTTAGGTGACGCCATGAACGCGACCCCGCCGCACGGGCGCCGCTCCTTCGGTCTGGTCATGTCTCGCAAGCGGGCGTATGTAGCTGATGGGGCGTTACGGGGGTGGGGCGGGCGAAAGGCTTGTCAGATGACGAGGTCTGCGAGTTCGCGCAGGTCGTGTCGCAATCGTGGACAGCTCCGCAGCTCCTCCGTAACGCGAGGTAGTCTGTCTTCCGTTGCGGCAGGTCGCGACCGCTGATCAGTTCTAGCGCAAGGTGTCGGTGAAGCTTGCTGATGGGCTGGGGGTCGATGGGCGGCGTCGGCTTTTCGAGGCCGCAGCGGAGCCGTGACCGGACAACCCGGTGTTCACAGCAGCCGTTGGCGCGACCGTCGGATATACGAGGCTGTCCGGCGCACGCCTCGTCACCTATGACGAGGTCCTGGAACAGCCGAAGACGCCACGCGACTTCCTCTCAGCGGAGGCCCGAGTGACTCGTGAGACGCCATGCCCATCGTGACCTTCGGCGACCTGCCCGAACCCAATGAGGTCACCTTCGCGGAAGGGCGACTCACCACGCGCACGTATGCGAGCAAGAGCTTCACAGCGGCATTCGGACAGGACCAAGGGCAACCCTCACGGTACATCCGCCGCGTCTTCGACGAGGTCGTCACCGATGACGACGATGACTGGAATTGGACGAACGAAGTGGTCTTCACTACTCGTGGCGGTCGCAAACAGATCGAGCTTCAAGTGGCTCGTTCCGCGGGTGCAGTGCGCAAACTACGCATCCAGAAAGTTCCGACCTCCGGCGATCTCACCCGGCTGGAGACCGTGCTAGAGCTCGACCGAGAGCAGTCGACCCGGCTCATCGACATGCTTCGCGCAATCGACGCCATCCCGATCGAAGGCGAGCGCACCGTCCACGTTGACGACCAACTGCTGCGCGACATGTCCGCCGATCCCACTGCGATGGCGAGCGTCTATGCCAAGGACCCTGAGCGGTTCCGCGCACTTATCGAGAGCGATGCCAATGCCAGCGATGTGATCGCGGTCCGGCACCGCCGTGACACCGCCGCGACTATGCGGGAGTGGCTAGAAGACGATGTTTCTTTCGCAAAAGCGAACGCGGCCGCCGGTGGCCCCGAGAAGGCGTGGCAGAAGCTACTCGAAGCGAACCCCTGGGTGCTTGGAATCGGGCTCGGCGGCCAGCTCCTGATTTCGTGGGAGGAGGGAAAGCTAGAACAGACCGTCGTGGGCAGGAGCATCAAAGGAGTCGGCAAGCGAGCGGACGCTCTGCTCCGCACGGCCGGCATCGTTCGGTCTCTGGCTTTCGCCGAGATCAAACACCACCAGACGAGCCTTCTCGGAGAGGAGTACCGATCAGGCTCATGGGGTCCATCGAAAGAGATCGCCGGCGCAGTCGTCCAGGTGCAGCAGACGGTCCACCTGGCTAGGCAAGAACTCGGCGACTACATCCGTGATCAGGCCGACGACGGGCAGTTGCTGGACACAGGAACTTTTCTCCTCCAGCCTCGTTCGTACCTGATCGCCGGGTCCCTAAATCAACTGACTGGCAACCGCGGGGGCCCGATTCCGGACAAGGTCAGAAGCTTCGAGTTGTTCCGGCGGAACCTGCACGAGCCTGAATTAATCACGTTTGACGAGTTGGTCGCGCGCGCCGAGTGGCACATCGAAACCGTCGCCGGCAGCCCCGCTTCGGACGAGCTTCCCCCACCGGGGACGGATGACCCCTGGGTTACCGGGGAGGACCCGCGGGCGCCCGGCATGGACGAGCCGCCGTTCTGAGACGGAGTGCCGTGACTACAGGTGTTCCGCCCGCAACTGCGTGGCAAGGTCGCAGGGTCACGGAGCCGACGTAGAGCCTCCTGCGGCGAGGCTCGGCCGAGATCAGACGTCGGTGAACACGTCGTCGAGCAGGCGGGCGTGGACGTTCACCTTGTCCTCGGGAGGGGCGGAGGCGAATGGGGTCAGCGGCCACAACGCACCGTCGCCCACGATCCACATCCATGCGGCGCCGGCCGCCGCGGTCGGGCGGCCCTTACCGCGACCGCGCGGGAAAAGAGCTCGCTCTCGCTGGTGTAGGTATCGCTGCTCGACAGTGGCAGCGGCATCGAGGTCCCCGCGCGCGCACTGTGAACGCGCTTCCGTCGTCGGCGACATCACGGGGCTGCCGGTCGCCCGCACGCGGCCCGCACAGTATCCGCCTCCCGCTGCGCGATGAACTGGACAGGCAGCCGCCCCTCCCAGGAGACGCCGTGGCGCGTCTCCAGCGCCCACAAATGACGCAGCGCGGCGCTGTGCTGGCCATGTGCCCGGTCAGGGCTTGGCTGGGACGTTGTTGTTCACGTTGGAATCGACGGCAGGCCGATCGACCGTGCTAAAGTTGGACGTGCGGCCGACGAACCTGCCGAGGATGAAGATCTCTGTGATCGCTACGGCGCCGCTCGTCACGACGAGCACTCGTAAACGGCTTGTCCTCTTTCGCCGTAATGCATTGCGAGCCTGGACACGGGCCGATAGGACATTTGGTTTGAGCGGATTTCGCGCGACCAGATTCGAGTGGCGTATTAAGATTTGGCCACAACGTAGGCGACGATCGACAAAACGAAGACGGTGAATACCATACAGGTGAGAAAGCCTGCCTGGAACGGATGGTCGCGAATCCGCCACCTTGCCTCGCTGGTTCCGGGTGAGCGAATCACCTCTGTGGCCGGGCCGGTCGTCGTTGACTGCTTCTGCTTATTTGCGTCCTGGCGGGCCGTCGGCACGGAGCGCCTTATGGCTGCGGGCGCGTCGGCGGTTTCCAGACCCAGGAGGAGAATTTTTGACTGCAAACCCGCATCCAGCTCCTGCAATGTCCCGATCAGCCTGTCGACGGTTGCTGTGTGATTGTGCACTGTAGCGAAGCTGTGGAACGCCCGCTCGGCCTCACGCGTCGCATCTCTCAGGCTTGCGGTCTGATCCGGCAGCCCTCGGAGCTGTTCCTCCAGGAAAGGCAGGTCGGCGACCTGGTCGAAGAGGCTCGGCAGCTTGTCGGTCGCATGGTGGAGGATACTAATGTAGTCGAAAGATCTGACGAGGATACTCGTAGACTCGTCGAGCGAGGCGATCTGGTCAGCGTCGAGATACGGCCGGTTGAACGATTCTTCTAGCAGGCCGCGCACGATTTCCCGTGTCTCCTCGCTGACAGCGGTCAGCTGGGATATGGCATTATCAAGTTCGGACCGAGTGCCCTCGACTGCTTGAGTCCCCTGGAGTGGTGTCGATCGGGAGTTCCTTGATCGTCCGGCGGGCGTGTCGGTCCCGGACGTGAGAGAGCCATCGCGTGAAGCTCTGTGAGAACCGCCAAGTACTCGCAGAGGGAGTGCACACGATGGCCCTGGACCAGTCTGCCGTATCCGGATTGCTGGAGCTGCTACGCAGCACCGACGCCGGGCAGATGATGCGTCAGATTCTGCAGGCAGCCCTACAGGCGTTGATCGATGCGGAGGCGACCGCGCACGTCGGCGCACAGCCCTACCAGCGTTCCGACCAGCGGACCACTCAGCGTAACGGGAGTCGGGAGCGGGTCGTGTCGACCGGGTCAGGGGACCTCACGGTCCGGATCCCCAAGATGCGCACCGGCTCGTTCTTCCTTTCACTGCTCGAGCCGCGCCGGCGGATCGACGCCGCCCTCCACTCGGTGATCATGGAGGCGTATGTACACGGCGTGTCGACCCGCAAGGTCGACGACCTCGTCGCCGCGCTCGGTGTCGAGTCCGGAATCTCCAAATCTGAGGTGTCACGGATCTGCACCGCGCTCGATCGGGAGGTCGCTTCGTGGCGGGACCGGCCGCTGGACCATGTGGCCTTCCCTTACGTCTACCTCGATGCCACCTACTGCAAGGTTCGTCTCGATGGCCGGGTCGTCTCCCAGGCGGTGATCATCGCGACGGGTGTGTCGGCTGAGGGCCGCCGGGAGGTGCTCGGCTGCGATGTCGGGGACAGTGAGAGTGAGGTGTTCTGGTCGGATTTTCTGCGGTCGTTGCGGGACCGGGGGTTGGCCGTTGGTCCTAATGAGCAGTGCTGGGTTATGCGCAGCGTTGGCCTGCTGGGCCTGGTGAGGACGCAGTTGGGGATCGAGCGCTGCGCATAACGCGCCGACGATTCTGATCAAGAGTTCGGCATGGTGCCGGGCCCGCATGATCGGAGGTCGGCTGTGATGGCGACTTTGTTTGCTCTGGTGTCGGGTTTGGACGCAGAGTTGGGCTGTCCACCACTGAGATCTACGCACGGGCCTCGACCGAGGCCAAACGCAAAGCCCTGGAAGCGGCCTACACCGACATCGTCACCGACGACCTGCCCGAGTGGAACCAGGACCCAGACCTCCTCAACTGGCTCACCTCGCTGTGAGCCTCCGCGGCTGACCGGTTATGCGCAGCGCTCACGCCCCGATCGAGCCCCCACCAGGCCCGACAGGCCAGCGCTGCGCATAATCCAGCGCTGTTCATTAGGCGGTTTATGCGCAGCTACGCATAATCCACCCTGCGGGGTCCGCCTAGTGATCTCTGATCAGCATCGGGGGTTGACCGCCGCGGTGGGCAAGGTGCTGCCCGGGGTCGCCTGGCAGCGTTGCCGGGTCCATTTTCAGCGTAATGTTGCTGTCCGGGTGCCCAAGCACGCCGCGGAGATGGTCGCCGCCACAATTCGCACGATCTTCGCTCAGCCCACCGCCGAGTTGGTTCGTGCCCAGGTCGATGTCGTCGCCGATCTACTCACTGACCGGTTTCCCGCTGTCGCTGCCATGCTTCTCGACGCGACAGCCGATGTGACCGCGTTCGCGGACTTCCCCGAGGCCCATTGGCGTAAGATCTAGTCGAATAACCCGTTGGAACGACTCAACCGGGAACTCAAACGCCGGACCGACGTCGTCGGAATCTTTCCCAACCGGGAATCCCTGCTCCGTCTCGCCGGCGCCGTTCTTATCGAGGCCCACGATGAGTGGCAGGTCTCCGACCGTCGCTATCTTTCCGAGGAATCCATGAAAGAACTTACCATGACCAGCGTGTCGGCACTCGCTGCACCACCGGTCCCGGACGGGCTCGACAAACTCGAACTCCACGCGGCATAATAGCTTTCGTAGAGGGGAACGCAGAGTTGAACGCGGTCCGATCTACACCACTCCAGGGGACTCCATCCGCTTCGTCGACATGAGTGGAGCCGCGGGAGGTCGCGTTCGTTGAGCTCGCTGGCGGCGTCTCTCTACCGAGCCGACAGACTTTCGACCTCCTCGTCAGCTTCTCCGATCCCCAGGTACGCCGCGACAGCCCGTCGCACAACCAGGTAGGCAGGCACACCGTCGCGCTCAGCCCGAGCCTGAAGAGCGTCTTCAAGTCGCTCAGGTAGGTATGCCCTCCTGTTTGCGAGGTTATCGTGCTTCGCGACCCACCGACAATTGTCCGGTGAGTAACCTCGTTCGTTGTCGACGCGATCCAGCTCCAGGCCGTCAACGTAGCCGTTGGTTCGGGCCCAGTCCGCGAAGGTGACGAAGTCCTGCCGCCACTCCTTGCAAACCCTTATTCCCCTGGCGCCATACCATCGATAATTGTGTCGATCGGGGTTGTGGCAACGTTCTACCATGGATTTCCACTTGCGGTGCAGACGGGTCTTGCTTTGGCCGTGAGCGTTGATACGCTGGGTAACGATCTTGGTCTTGCCGTTCCGCTCTCGCAGATAGGTGACATGAGTTGCCTTCTCGACGGGCGGCTTCTTGCGCTCTGCGGCGATTCTCTCAACGTTCTCTTGATGGAGGCAACCACATGAGCGCGTGTGACCAGATATAAGATTGTTACCTTGGACGGCGGTCTCCCTGCCGCAGTCGCACCGCACCGGATGGTAGGCGCGACCATGGCCGTTCCGTTCCTGCCGAACTTCCGGACTTCCGACGACGAGAAGTCGACCAAATCGTTGGCCAGTGAGATCCCGCGGTCCTCGTCCTTGCCGGTCCCGTGCCTGACCGAAGCGACCGCAGATGCCACACGACGTGGTGCGACCTCCCCGGAGGCTTCCAATGAACACCAACTTGGACCTGCCGCAGTCGCACTGTACGGGGTGCATCGAGCGACCCTGACCTTGGGCCCCACCTCTACGGCGGGCGGCCCAGTCACTACGAGTTTGCCGAAGCGCTCTCCGGTTAGAACGAGCCGCTCTCCCCGCTTTGCCACTGTCTGATCATACGACCCCAGTTCGACTGGACGCTCCAGGGGCGACAAGTGGGACCGACCAGAGCCGCCGCTTAAACAGGACGATCGGACCTTGGTTCGCTTGGATCTCGCAATGAAACCTAAATGCATTGGCTCCGCATGAACTGGCCGTACAGTTCAGCTGGGGCCGAAATCGACCTCGCCGAGCGTGAAGGAATACTCGATCTCTGCCGCTCGGGCCCTAACTCTGTCGAGTATGTCTGCCAGCTGCCACCGGCGTTTCAGCACCGCCTTACCCAGGAGGTATCGGTGCAGGTCGACGCCGATGTCGGCGATGGCCACGTCCTCGGCGAGTTCCGTTGGGCCGAGTCCGCAGTCGAAGCTGAAGGAGCGGACCCTCGCCCGTCGGTACAGATAAAGATCATTCTTGATGTGGAGCCATGCCCATGCCTCGGCCCAGCCGTCCTTCCACGCCACGTCGAAGCTGCGGATGAAGTAATCGTCGATGGCGCCCTTTTTCCATAGTCGAAGCGCGTCAAGTCGCGCCGGCTGGGCGAGGTCGTTAGACGGACCGAGCTTTCCATCTGCCGTTACATCCCAGGTCGCCCAGTACATCGGTGGCTCGTCGAGCGGTGCGGCCCCGTCTTCTGTGCCTGGTAGAACGCCTTGCAGTAAGCTCGCGCTTCGATCAAATATTCGACGAGCCGCCGCCCGCGGGGGCCGGGAGCGAATGCTGAGGACTCGATGCGCAGTAGTTCCAATCCGGCCGCCTCGCAGATTGCTTCCTTCATGCGATCGTGGCGCTGGCGGTCGGGCCGGTCGTGAGTCGGGTCGTCCAGTTCAACAGCAAAGTCCGGCACTGACGTAGCGGCGTCACACACCACAAAGTCAAAATGGGCCCGCGTCGCATAGTTCCACTGCTCGGCTGTAACGCCCGCAGGCCGCTGGTCGATCACCTGGCTGAGTTTGACGCTAGGCAGAATACGCGCACCATGGTGCTCTACGATTGAGGTGAGAAGCCACTCAGCTCTCCGCTCGGACGCCGTCAGCAGTGGCTTTCGCCACCCGGGTTCGGAAACACCGATGTCATGCATTTTGATCATCATCTGCGGGAGGCGGGGATACGACAATCGGAGAGACGCCGCCCTGGTTCACGCAGTCCTGGGCAAGGTCGTAGACATGTCGGTGGTATCCGTTGTCGGTGCCGGCGGCGTTCACGGTGACCTCGACGGGCGTGTTATGGTGCAGCGGGGTCGAGGCGATGTCGTCGCTTCGGAAGTCGCTCCGCGTGAGGAGTGTGAGCGGGTGGGTGCCGGTCCAGTGGACGGTGACCCGGACGTCGTACTCGTCGTTACCGGTCGCCTGCGCAGTCCGTCGGACCAACGCCATGAGATCAGCGATTGCGCACTCGATGGCCGAGGACCGCACCTGCCAGCCCTCAAGGTATGTCTCGTGGCTGGCGCGATGTCCGCCAACGGCGGTCGTCACGGTCACCGAGCCGTCGTGATGGATGCTCACCTACGATTCTTTCCACCCGTGGCCGTGTCGGCGGCTACCCAGCGCCGCAGCCCAGGTCGAGGGTTGAATCGGTCCACGCTCCCCAGAGGGCGGACATCCCGGCCTGGCGCATAGGTAAACGTCAGTTCCGCCGCGGTCGAGATCACGTGGCCCGCCGTGCCGCGGCTCAGACGCTCCCCGACGGTCGGGATTCTGGGATGAGCGACCCCGACAAGCCAGGCGCGCTTGTCGGTGTCGCGGCCGGCGACGGCCTCGCGGGCGAGCGTGTCCAGGGCCTCGGTCGCGTGGCGACGCTCGTCGAATCGAGCGCGGTACATCGCCTCGATCTGCCGTTCCTTCATCCACACCGTGTCGGAACCGGTACGGACCGGCGCGCCGAAGTAGTCCTGCTTGTAGATCAGATGGGGGCCGTCCACGCTGGCGGGAACCTCGACGACGACCGCCCGCAGCCCGGCGGCCCCCAAGGGATGCACTGTCAGGCGGAGGACGGGGGGAGAGATCGCGGTGATCGCGGCGCTGCGTAGGGACCGCTCATAGACCTCCGTGTACTCGCCCGCGTCGGCGCGGCCTGTCGCGGCCTTCTGCGTCTCGGTGACCCCGTAGACGATCAGACCGCCGCCGCTGTTCGCCATCGCCGCGACGTTCTTGGGGAAGTCTGTCTGTGGCAGGCCCATCGCCGGCGGCAGCTTCTCCTTCCAGTCCAGATCGTCCGTTCTCCACCGCTCGGGCAGCCACCGCGGCATCAAGGATCTCGTCGGTCAACGGGCCCGGCACGGCCCCGACAACACGATGCAGCGCTGTGAAGCTCATGGCGCCAGCGTAGGGACACGTCCCGACATTCCCCGCCAGGCCAGCGCCCGACGGTCGTGGCAAGGGAGGCGCGCCCGTGTGGTTGGCCCGAGGCCCGGCCAGCCGGATCGCTGGCCGAGGGGTCAGCGTGGTGGGGCTTGAGCCCGCCTGCCGGAGATGAGCCCTATGTTCTCGCCTCCTCCGACCACCAGTATCGGTCGGAGATCAAAATGATTCGCAGGAGGTCCTCGCTTGCTGGAACGATGTCGACGTGAACCGCTCGTCCATGCTCAGCCTCCCGTCGCTGCATCCGGCGAGGCCGTGCGTGTATCTGGACCAGTGGGTGTGGATCCGCCTTGCGAAGGCCGCCAACGGTGAGCCAAAAGAGGCTTCCGACCTCCAAGTGCTAGCCGCGGTTCGAGATGCTGCCGCAGGCGGCGTGGCGTTCCCCTTGTCTGCGACCCATCACGTCGAAACGAGCAAGATCAAGAACCCTCGTCAGCGGCTCGACCTTGCCCGGACCATGGCGTCGATCTCCTACTGCCGGACCTTGCGGGCCCGACAGATCCTGCTGCGCCACCAGATGCTGCGCGCTATGCACGTGACCATGGGTCGGCCTACGTTCCGCCCGGAAGTTCCGGAAGTCTTGGGTACGGGCGTCCACTGGGCGTTCCTCGGCGAGCCGCGTCACCTGGTCCTGCGCGGCCCGGACGGTGTGGTGGATCCCGAAACGATCGAGGGGATGCCGAGGTCGCTCCGCAAGGCCAACCAGCTGACGGAGCTGATGGTCCTGGCAGGTCCGGACGATGCCGAGATAGGCCCCCTGCGGGATCGCTTCGGCTATCGGCCCGAGGCGTTCATCGAGGTAGAAGCGAACAGGCTCAGCTGGGAGGCGAGCTACGTCGACGTACTCGCTGACCACCCGGCCAGCAGAGCAGAGCTACGGGTTCGCCTCCAGGCCCGCGAGCTGCTCCACGAGCACCTTGACTTGTTCCAGACGCTGATCAGGGAGCACGGCATCAGCCTGACACGCGATCTTGGATCCAACCCTGACCGGCCGAGGGTGTCTCGTCAGCGCCTGGCTGCGTTCGCTGACGCAATTCCGTCCTTGCGGATCGCCGTCGACCTGAAGGTCGAGCTGTTTCGGAACGCCTCCAAGTCGTGGAGCGAGAACGCGATCCACGACATCGATGCGCTCAGCATCGCTGTGCCCTACTGCCATGTCGTCGTCCCGGACCGAGAGATGGCCACCCTCCTGGCCCGGTCCCACGCCGCCGAACGTCACGGGACCCTCATCCTTGCGGGTCTCGCCGGCGTGCCCGCCGCATTGCATCAGCTCGCCGAGCAGGCTCGAAACGCCCCAGGCGACCGCACAGGTTGGGACTGGGCCGGACCTTGGGACGGCTATTGCCTGGACTGGTCCGAGCTGCTGGGGAGCGCTCCAAATCCGCCCGCCGCCTGAGGCCGGCTTCTTGTGCTACGCATCGTCACCCGTCAGCACCAGTCCGCGGTTGATGTTTCTGGGCGCCCAGAAGGCGCCTGCGCGTCTTGCCGTCCACTCGCTCGAAGAGGCCGTTGCGCCACTCTATGCCTGCAACATTCTCCCCTCCGATTAGTTTGGCGCCTGAGAAGTATCTCTGGCCCTCGAGCACCACTCCAAGCATCCTCCCGGGTCCGATTCGGTAGAGACCGCCGATCTGAGGAGCACCACCGCTCAAGGGATCGGCGCCGGCTCGTACGGCCTCATGGAAGGCTCCAAACACTGCTCTACTCGTGTCGCGTGATGGACTTTGCTGCCAGAGAAGCGCAACATCGCGCACGGCTTGCGATCCGCTTCCGTCCACGTGGAGGACCGACGATCTCTCCGGCATCGGTGGGTCCACGACTTGCCAGGAGTCAGCTGCGGCGTCGTACTTCGTTATAGACAGGTGAAACCGGCAGGACATTCGTTCACCACTTCGGTATCCGTGGACTATCCCGAAGTCGCTTCGGTGTCTCGGCGGGTAATCAGAATGGAGGAGGCGCACTGCCTCATGGACGTTGACCGCCCAGCCCCGCCCGTCATCAACGAGTAGGCCCCGATCGATTCTTTCGGTGATCGTTGGGAGCGCGAGCGCAGGGAAGAGTACGGCGCCGACGTATGCGAACAGGTGTGCCTTCGTGAGACAGGCGAACACTTTCCTTCCCTGGTCCCACCGATGTGTTGGACCGCCCCAGGTGATCCTGCTATCGCTCGCCACATACAACGACGACGGTGCACGTGCGTCGACTGCGACCCACCCGACGAGAGAAGTCATGCACGCTCCGATAGCAAGAGGCTGAGGACGGCCTATAGTAGGTGTGCCGGCCAGCCCAGTTCCATCGACGGCTGGACGTGCCTCCTGCCGCTGCTCGCAGCAGCACGGCCGGGGACGCAACTCCTGGGGCCGCCCGCCGGGGCGGTACGAGGTGTCCCTGCGGGCGCCCTAGGGCGCCCGCACCCAGGTCGAGTCCAGGACGACCGCGGACCTCCCGACCTGCATGACCGGCAGGGTTGCCGGCGCCGCGGCCGGTCGGGGTTGGCCTGCGTGGCAGGCTAGTCACGGTGTGGCACCATTGGGGGTGTGGTCGCAGGCGCGGGGGCTCAGGTCTTGGAGAAGCGAGTCGATTTTTTCATCTCGCATGCAGGGCCCGATTCCGACTGGGCGCAGTGGGTGGCGGTTACCCTCTTGGATGCCGGATACAGCGTCGAGTTGGACGTGTGGGACTGGACTGCGGGTACCAGCTTCGTCGCAGCGATGAACTCTGCGCTGAGCCGCGCGGTTCGAGTATTGGCCTTGGCTAGTCCAGAGTATTTTGCCCGTACCTGGACCGCGGCCGAGTTGGACGCGGCGATCGTGCGCCAGGTGCAGGACGGCGGGTATCTCGTGCCCGTGCAGATACGGCCATGCGAACCGGGGACGTTCCCACCACTTCTTGATCCCCTTGTTCGGATCGAGCTGGATGGCGTCGATGAACCGGCTGCGAGGGCGCGTCTGTTGGAAGGACTGGCAGGCCCGCGCCGACCAGCGTCGGGGCCGTTCCCATTTCCTGGCTCCGGCGAGGTAGGAAAGCCGCCAGCGGGCCGCTCTGGGCCACCGATTGCCTTTCCGGGGCGCCTGCCGCCCGTCTGGGGCCCGGTGCCTGCGCGCAACCTCTTCTTCACCGGCCGCGAGTCCTTGCTCGCTCGGTTGAATGACCAATTTTCAGGGGAGTCGAGCTCCGTCGCGGTTTCCGCCTTGCAAGGTCTAGGTGGAGCGGGTAAGACGCAGCTCGCGGTCGAATATGTCTGGCGGTCTGCCGATCGGTATTCGATGGTCTGGTGGATTGATGCGGAGACAAGCACATCATTGACCGCAGGACTTGCCGCCCTCGCCGACTCGATGGAGGTCGGCTCTGGTGACATTCCTAGCCGGGCTAGAGCTGCGTTGGCGGAACTGGGCCGCCGCGCAGGTTGGCTGCTTGTCTACGACAACGCAGCCGATGCCGCAGTGGTCACGGAATTTCTGCCACCTTCGCCCGGCCGGCTGATCGTCACTTGCCGCGATCCAGCCCTTTACCGCGTAGGTGCGACTCTGGTCGAGGTTGGCGAGTTCACTCGGGACGAGACGATCGAACTACTGCGCCGTCATGTCCCCAGTCTCGAAACGTCAACTGCCGATCAGCTCGGTCGGGTGCTGGGCGATCTGCCCCTCGCCGTCGACCAGGCTGGCGCATTCCTTGCCGCCAGCGGCATGACCGCCACCAGCTATATCGACCATCTGGGCGCCCACGCGCAGCTGCTGCTCGGCGACGCGACGCTTCACCACGCGGGGCTCGCTGCAACGGTTGCCACCGCATACGAGCGGCTGGCCAGCGAGCATCCCGCCGCCGCAGCCCTGCTCGACCAACTGGCCTGTCTCGCCCCGGAGCCGGTACCCCTCGCAGCACTTCCCACAGGAACCGCCCAGCCGGTCCCAGGGGCACTGCTCGCAGCCGATCCGCTCGCTCTCCACACGGCGCTGGCCGTGATCGGTCGATATGCCCTCGCCCGTCGTTCCGGCACCAGCCTGCACATCCACCGTCTGGTGCACACCATGCTGCGCTCCCGTCGCACCACTACGCAGACTCGTGCGGCCTTGGAAGCCGCGCTGACCCTGCTGGCCACCGCCAGCATCGGCCAGCCGGAAAGCCCCGCCGATTGGCCCGTCTTCGCTGCCCTCACCCCCCACGTCATTGCCGTCGCCTCTCAGCTAGCCGCAACTGACGACCTCACGGAACCTGTCGAATTCCGCCGGCTGCTGGACCGCACCTGCTGGTATCTCCACTGTGCAGGCCAAAATTTCGCGGCTCGCGAACTCGCTGAGCCGGCACGAGACCGATGGATCACACTTCACGGCGCCGACCACTCTTTGAGCCAGACCATCACTATCACGCTCACCGCGGCTATGGCAGACCTCGGCCAATATCAGTCAGCGCGGACCTTGGCGGAAGACACGCTGGCGCGCCGGCGACGGCTGCTTGGTGATGACGACCTCGACT
>NZ_CAUVXP010000150.1:0-14641 GCF_963555955.1 Protofrankia sp. Cas3 | reverse complement strand
ACCCTGCTCATCTTTCTGGCGGGCAACAGCAACGCGTCGCGATTGCCCGGGCGCTTGCCATGGACCCGAAGGTGATCCTGTTCGACGAGCCCACCTCGGCTCTCGATCCGGAGTACATCGCCGAGGTGCTCGACGTCATGACGGAGCTCGCCGGCGACGGCATGACCATGGTTGTGGTCACCCACGAGATGGGGTTCGCCCGGCGCGCTGCACACCGTATCGTATTCATGGCTGACGGTCGAATCCTTGAGGAAGGGACGCCGGAAAGCTTCTTCGACAACCCACGGACACCGAGGGCCCGTGATTTCCTGGCCCGTGTCCTCCCGCACTGATAGCGTGCCCCGCTATCCGGCGGCCCACCGGGCTGTTCAACCGGGTTGCCGCACCGCCAGCTTTCACGGCCGACACATCCATTGAGAGGACAAACATGCGGATTCCACAGCCACCGGTCCGGCGCCGTCTGCTCCCGGCGCGCTCCATGCGACGGCGATGGTTCGCGGCGACCGCGCTCGCCTGTGCGGTCACGCTCGCCGTCGCCGGCTGCGGAGGCGACTCGACCGACAAGACGGTCGGCGCTGCGAACACACCCACCTTCGCCGCCGGCACGACGATGGCGAGGCTCGCCGCTGCGGGGAAGGTCACCGTCGGCACCAAGTTCGACCAGCCGTTGTTCGGGCTGAAAGGGCTTGATGGCAAGGTCGCCGGATTCGACGTCGAAATCGCGAAGATCATATCCGCCGGTATGGGGATCAACGAGAGTGGCATCACCTTCGTCGAGACGCCGTCGTCCCAGCGTGAGGGAGCGATCCAGCAGGGCAAGGTCGACTTCGTCGTCGCCACCTACACGATCAATGACAAACGCAAGCAGCTCGTCAGCTTCGCCGGGCCCTACTACCAGGCCGGCCAGGACATCATGGTGAAGAAGGACAACACCACCATCACCGGGCCGGAGTCGTTGCGTCCCGCGAACGCGAAGGTCTGCTCCGTCTCCGGGTCGACTCCGGCTGAGAAGATCAAACAATACGTCGACGCGTCCAACATCGTGCTCTTCGACGTCTACTCCAAGTGTGCGGATGCCTTGCGCACCGGCCAGGTCGATGCCGTCACCACCGACAACGTCGTCCTGTTGGGCCTTGCCGACGCCAGCGGCGGTGCCTTCAAGCTGGTCGACAAGCCCTTCACCACCGAGCCCTACGGCATCGGTATCAAAAAGGGTGACATCGCCTTCTGCCAGTTCATTCACGAGCAGCTGACCGCGGCGTCTGCGGACGGGCGCTACGCCAAGGCCTGGCAGTCCACGGCGGGTAAGGTCACCGGGACCACACCGACCCTCCCCACACTCGCCACCTGTTCCTGAGCTAAGATCACCACGGGAGCCGCCATGGGTGTCATCACCGACAACGTGGGCCTGTACGCCCACGGCCTGCTGGGAACGTTGAAGATCTGCGGCTTGGCGGCTGTGGGGGCGTTGCTGCTCGGGATCGTGCTGGCGGTGTTCCGGGTGTCGCCCGTGGCACCCCTGCGAGCCACCGGCACCGCGTACGTCACGCTGGTCCGTAACTGTCCATTGACGATTGTTCTGTTCTTCTTTGCGTTCGGCCTCCCCGAGGTGGGCATCAACGGTGCCTATTTGGTTTTCGGTGTCGCCGGGCTCGCCGTTTATACCGCTGCGTTCGTGTGCGAGGCGCTACGCAGCGGTATTGGCGCGGTCGACGCAGGCCAGGCCGAGGCCGCGCGCGCGATAGGTCTCACCTTCGGTCAGTCGCTACGACTGATCGTGCTGCCGCAGGCTGTGCGGGCGGTGATTCCGCCGCTGGGCAGCGTCGCGATCGCAATGATCAAAAATTCGGCGATCCTCGGCGCCTTCGGGGTCGGCGGCGAACTTTACAGTGTGGCGAACACGCTGAACAGCGCCCGGGGTGAACCGGCACTGCCGGTCTACACCGGCGTGGTGATCGGTTATCTGATCATCATCATTCCCGCAGGTCTGCTCCTGGGGGTACTGGAGAAGCGTATGACGGTCGCCCGGTGAGCGGAGGCCATCTCTACGATGCGCCGGGCCCCCGCGGGCGACGGCGGATCCGTATCGCCACGGTGGTGGCGGGCTTGGCCCTGGTCGGCCTCGCGGCGCTCGTCGTACGGCGGCTCGCCGCGAACGGCCAGTTCGCCGCTGCGAAGTGGAGCCCGCTGTTCGACCCGAACGACGCGAACTTCGCCGACCTGTGGCGCCTGTTCGGCGGCGGTCTCCTGCACACCCTGACGGCCGCCGCCCTGGCGATGTCGTTGTCGCTGCCGTTCGGGGTTCTCATCGCGGCGACGAGGATCTCGGCATCCCGATGGTACCGCGGGATAATCGTCGGTACGGTTGAGATCCTGCGCGCCGTCCCGGTGGTTATCGCAATCTTTTTCGCGTATCAGGTTCTCCCCACGTATGGGCTCAAGCTGCCGCTGTTGTGGTACATCGTCATCGGTCTCACAGCCTACAACTCGGTGGTCATCTCCGAGATCGTCCGGGCGGGTATCCTCGCGGTACCGAAAGGTCAGTCAGACGCCGCCGCCGCGCTGGGTCTCACTCGCACCCAGTCCATGCGGTTCATCCTGTTGCCTCAGGCGTTCCGATCGATGCTGCCAGCATTGATCAGCCAGCTCGTCGTGATCCTCAAAGACACGTCTCTCGGCGCGTTCATCGCCTACGAGGAGCTGCTGCGCCGCGGTCTGATCGCCATTCAGACACTGCACAACCCGATTCAGACATATCTGGTGATCGCCGCTATCTTCATCGGCATCAACTATCTCGCGAGCCGTCTGGCGATTTACGCGGAAGCGCGCCTGTCAACCCGGCGACCGGCGCCGCCTTCCGAGGATCGTCAGATCAACAGTTCGGTGCCGGCAACAGTCCCGTGACGGCAGTCATCCCGTCGACGGAAATGCACAGAGACGATGGTGGGTGCTCTGGACGACTGCTATTCCTGCGTGGGCAACGGGTCGCTGGACACCCTGCCGCCGCGGGAACGGATCCTGTTGGGGTCGGGATGGCGGGTCGCGCACGCGATCCGTGCCGCGCTGCCCGGCTGGTTGGTTGTCGTCGCACGCCGGCACGTCACGTCGCTGGGCGATCTGACCGCCGCGGAGGCGTCCGAACTCGGTCTGATGACGTGGCGGCTCGGTCGCGCCCTGGCCGACGTCACGGGGTGCGCGAAAACCTACGTGGCCGCATTCTCCGAGGCGCCGGGCTTCACCCACATCCATGTCCACGTCATTCCACGCGCCGAGAGCCTACCTACCGCCGACCGCGGCCCTGCAGTCTTCTCCTACCTGCGCAGACCGGCCAGCGAGTGGGTGTCGTCAGAGGTCATGGACAGCCTTGCGGAGACCCTTGCCGTGTCACTCGCGTCGATGCCGTAGCGCCGCCCGGCTCCGGCCTCACGCTGGCCAGTTCGACGGCGACGACCGGTGACCGCCTGCTGCTGACTCCACCCGGCGGCTGGCAGCACGACGACCGGGTGGACCTCCAGAACCCTGATGTGGGCGGTGGTGGGCTCGCCGAAGCCGTCCGCATGAGAGGGTCGGATGCGCCTGACCCTCAGTCTGGTGCGGTGTTCCACCGCCGATGCCAGCCGGGCGGTCGATGACGATGAGCGCACACCCGCCGTCGTGATCAAAGCAAGGGTGGGATGATCAGGATATACCTTGAGCTTGAGGCGAAGTAGACGCGAAGCGGAGTATCGGTGACTGAATCGACCATCATCTACACCCACACTGACGAAGCCCCGGCCCTGGCGACGTACGCGTTCCTGCCAGTGGTCCAGGCATACGCCCGAGCGGCCGGTGTCAGTGTCGAAAGCCGTGACATCTCCCTGGCGGGGCGGATCATCGCCAGTTTCCCCGAGTATCTCGGGGAGGCTCAGCGCATCCCTGACGCGCTCACCGAGCTCGGTGAACTGGCCAGGACGCCCGGGGCGAACATCATCAAGCTGCCGAACGTCTCGGCGTCGCTTCCGCAGCTGAAGGCGGCGATCGCCGAGCTGCAGCAGCATGGCTATGCGTTGCCGGACTACCCCGACGATCCGAAGACCGACGAGGATCGGGCCATCCGCGTCCGTTACGACACGGTCAAGGGCAGTGCGGTCAATCCGGTGCTACGCGAGGGCAACTCCGATCGCCGTGCCCCTGCGTCGGTGAAGAACTACGCCAGGACCCACCCGCACCGGATGGGCGCGTGGCGGTCCGACTCGAAGACGAACGTCGCCACCATGGTTGCCGACGATTTCCGCTCCACCGAGCGGTCCGCGGTCATCACCCGGGACGGCTCGGTGCGCATCGAACTGGCGGGTGACGACGGTGCCACCACCGTCCTGCGTGCGTCCGTGCCGGTGCTGGCGGGCGAGGTCGTGGACGCGTCGGTGATGCGCGTGGCCGCGCTGTATGAGTTCCTTGCGGCACAGATCGCCCGGGCCAAGGCCGAGGGCGTACTGTTCTCGGTGCACCTGAAGGCGACGATGATGAAGGTCTCCGACCCGATCATCTTCGGTCACGTGGTGCGGGCCTTCTTCCCGGCGACGTTTGCCGCGTACGGTGAGACGCTCGCCGCCGCAGGCCTGAGCCCGAACGACGGGCTCGGCGCCATCCTCAAAGGCCTGGAACAGCTGCCCGAAGGCGCGGAGATCAAGGCCTCCTTCTCCGCCGAGCTGGCCGTCGGGCCCGCCCTGGCGATGGTCGACTCCGACCGCGGCATCACCAACCTGCACGTGCCCAGCGATGTCATCGTCGACGCCTCCATGCCGGCCATGATCCGCACCTCTGGTCACATGTGGGGGCCGGATGGCGACGAGGCGGACACCCTCGCCGTTCTCCCCGACAGCAGCTACGCCGGCATCTACCAGGTCGTCCTCGACGACTGTCGGGCGAACGGGGCCTTCGACCCCGCGACGATGGGCTCGGTGTCCAACGTCGGCCTGATGGCGCAGCAGGCCGAGGAGTACGGCAGCCACGACAAGACCTTCGAGATCCCCACCACGGGCACGGTGCGGGTCGTCGACGAGGCCGGCGACGTGGTTGTGGAGCAGGTGGTCGCAGCCGGCGACATCTTCCGCGTATGCCAGGCCAAGGATGCGCCGATCAGGGACTGGGTGAAGCTCGCGGTCACCCGCGCCCGCGCCACCGGCGACCCGGCGGTGTTCTGGCTGGACGAGAACCGCGCGCACGACGCGAAGGTCATCGAGAAAGTCAGGGCATACCTGCCCGAACACGACACCCGGGGACTTCAGATCGAGGTCATGGCGCCGGTCGACGCGATCGCGTTCTCGCTGGCGCGGATCCGCCGCGGCGAGAACACGATCTCGGTTACCGGCAACGTACTGCGCGACTACCTGACCGACCTGTTCCCGATCCTGGAGCTCGGTACGAGCGCCAAGATGCTCTCGGTCGTCCCGCTCATGAACGGCGGCGGCCTGTTCGAGACCGGCGCCGGCGGCTCCGCACCCAAGCACGTCCAGCAGCTCCTCAAGGAGAACTACCTGCGCTGGGACAGCCTGGGCGAGTTCCTCGCGCTGGCGGTCAGCTTCGAGCACCTCGCCCAGACGACGGGTAACGCACGCGCTCAGGTGCTCGCCGACACCCTCGACCGCGCGACTGCCACCTTCCTCAACGAGGACAAGTCGCCCAGCCGCAGGCTGGGCGGCCTCGACAACCGCGGCAGTCACTTCTACCTGGCGTTCTACTGGGCGCAGGAGCTGGCCACGCAGACCGACGACGCCGATCTCGCGGCGGCGTTCGCAGGCCTGGCCAAGACGCTCGCCGAGCAGGAGCAGACCATCGTCGACGAGCTGATCGCGGTCCAGGGCTCGCCGACCGACATCGGAGGTTACTACCAGCCCGACGCCTCCATGGCCGCGGCTGTCATGCGCCCGTCGACGAGCTTCAACGAGGCCCTTGCGGCTCTCGCCTGAGGAGTGAAGCGGCTTCCCGTTTCGGTGGGCAGTGAACCTCAGGTCCGCTGCCCGCAGAAACGGGATCGCTCCAGAGCCGGGCGAACGGCCGGGCGGCCGTTCGCCCGGCCGTTCACGCGGACGTTCACCCCGCCGCGGCCCGGCCCACAAAGGCCATGCCACGATCCCGGCAGACCGCCCGCTGCTCCTTCGCCGGCAGGAAGTCCACCAGTTTCGGCATCTGCGACGGGTCAGCCATGCCCTCCCCGTGCGGATAGTCCGAACCCATCACCAGGCAATCCGATCCCACCGCGCCGGCGATCTCGGCGATGTCGTCCTCCGGGTAGGGGACCACCAGGATGTGCGCACGCACGATCTCGGTCGGCCGGCAGGGTAGGGGACCGCCTATCCACGGGCCGTTGCGTCCCATGCCGCGCATCTTGTCGATACGCCCCATGAAGTACGGCAACCAGCTCGCACCGTGCTCGACGGATATGACCTTGAGCTGCGGAAATCGACCGAACAGGTTGTCGTAGACGAGCGCGGACAGAGTATCCATGATCGCCCGGTCGCCATACAGGTTCATCCACTGCCAGGCGGACTGATCATACGGGCGCGGATTGGAGTCCTGGCCCCAATGCACGGCCTCACGCTCGTTGTAGCCGCAATCGGTGATGTGATAGGCGACGCCCACGGCCGCTTCGTTGAGCCGTGCCCAGATCGGGTCGAAATACGGGTCGGCGGGCGAACGGCCGTAGGCCGGTCCGGTGCGCAACATCACGACTCGGGCGCCGCGTTCCAGCACCCATTCGGTTTGGCGAACCGCCTCGTCCAGGTCCCGGAACGAGATCGCCGGCGGGCAGAACAGCCGGCCGCCGTTCGCGAACCCCCAGGTCTCGAACAGCCACCGGTTGAAGGCGTTGAGGTTGGCGTACAGGACATCGGTGCGCCGGCAGAACGACTCGGCGAACAGCGCCAGCCCGGGAAAGACAAGCGCCGCCTCGACACCCTGGCGATCGAGGTCGGCCAGCCGGGCCTGCGGCTGCAGGTACTCAGGCCGGGGCTTCTGGTAGAAGCGCTCGTCGTCGGCGATCCCGGTCTTCATCGCGCGCAGCTTCTCCGCGAGCGTCCCCGGGACGTGCACCTGCTCGTACAGGTTGCCGTCGGTGAACGTCACAATCCGATCACCAGCCACGATCAGTTCGGTACCGGCGGCGTCGCGGACCGGTCGCAACGCCTCCGCACGAAATGCGGGGTCGATGTAGTCGGCGAACGCGTCACGCGGTTCGTACAGGTGCGAGTCCGCGTCGAACAGGGGGTAATCGACGACCGGTGTCATGGTCTTCTCCTTTGCCGCTTCCCGCGGCCGCGGGAAGCGGCCGTCGCTCAGGTCCGTCAGACCGCAGCCGCGCCCTGGTACCGGCTGACCTCGCGCCTGCCATCAGTGACCCGGGGGACTTTGGCCAAAGGCGATACGACAGAACCACGATCGCATCGCCTTTGGCCCACTAGCCGCTCGGTGCCAGGGCGAGCCCGCGCAGGATGAAAGTGCGGTACCAGTCCCCGATGTCGGCGAATGACAGTCGGCCCTCGGGTCTATACCACAGGTGGGTGTAGTTCATCAACTGCATAATGCTGTTGGCCGCGACCGCGGGGTCGACGGCCGGGTCGAAGGCGCCTTCGTCGACACCCTGACCGATGATGTCGCGCACGAACTGGTCGTAGGCGTCGCGCTGGTCGATCAGCGTTTGGACGCGTTCGGGACGCAGGCTACGGAACTCCCGTTCGACGACGGCGGAGTACCGGATGTTGGTGGCCAGTCGGGCCATCCACCGCTCGACGAACCGTGACAGTCGCGTCACCGCATCCGCGCGCATGAGCGTCTCATCCTCGGTCAGGTAGCGCAGGCCGTCGGCGTGGACGTGCTCGGCGATGGCGTAGAGGAGGTCCTCCTTGGTGTCGATGTAGTAGTAGAGGCTGCCCTTGAGCAGGCCGACCCGGGACGCGATGTCCTGGATCGTGGTCGCCTCGTAGCCCTTCTCGTAGAACACATGGGCGGCGACATCAAGGATCTCGTACCAGCGAGACTCGCCCACCACGGCCTTCGGCGGTCGCGCGGACAGCCGAGGGACACCAGCGCCCGTCCCCGGGCCGTGCGACTGCCCGGCTGCGTCGCTCACCCGGCCATGTCCCATCGGGCAGATCACCTTCTTCGACGAATGTGCCGCTTGACGGACCGCCTGTGCCAGACCAATCTAACGGTTGTTTGACCTGCACGTCCAGGTCCACGATACGAGTCAGTCGCCCGACCACGTTCCCGCAGTCCGTGGCGGCGGCCGGGGCGTCCAGGAGGCAGCGAGATGACAGAAGTGGCGCCGGGCGACGACGAGATCGGGCAGTTCGTCGCCCTGGCCACCGCCTTCCTGGACCGGCACGTCAAGCGCCGGCCCGAGCGCCTCGGCCAGCTGGGGTGGGGTGAGGGCCCGGACGACATCGCCGTGCTGGAGGTCCACGCCGACACCGACGCCGAGCGGCGCGATCTCACCGCGGCGCAGGTGTGGCGGGCGACGGTGTTCGACGCCGGGTTCGGCTGGCTCGGCGGCCCGGTGGAGTACGGCGGCGGCGGCCGCAACCCGGTCCTCGACGACGTCTACCGCGGTCTGGAATCCGCGTATGAGGTGCCGAACCAGAACATCATCGCCAGCGGCACCGCGCTCGTGGCGCCCGCGGTGATCGCACACGGCAGCGCCGAGGTGAAGGCCCGGTACCTGCGCGGCGTCTTCCGTGGCGACCTCGTCTGCTGCCAGCTGCTGTCCGAACCCGACGCCGGCTCCGACCTCGCCGGGCTGCACACCCGCGCGGTGCGCGACGGCGACGAGTGGGTCGTCACCGGCCAGAAGGTGTGGAGTTCCTACGCCCACCTCGCCCACGTCGGGCAGCTCCTGGCCCGCACGGATCCGGATGCCTCCAGGCACGCCGGACTGACGATGTTCCTCGTCGACATGGACAGTCCCGGCGTGCAGGTCAGGCCGCTGCGGATGATGACCGGTGAGGCCCACTTCAATGAGATCTTCCTGGACGAGGTGCGGATCCCCGACCGCAACCGGGTCGGGGCGGTCGGCCAGGGCTGGCAGGCCACGATCACCACGCTGATGAGCGAACGGGCCGCCGTCGGCGGCGGCGCGACCTCACCGGCCATGGACCCCGTCCATCGCGTCACGGCGCTGGCCCGCCAGCTGGGCCGCGCCGGCGACCCGCTGCTACGGCAACGGCTCGCCGACGTCCACCTCCATGAGCGGTTGCTGCGCTACCTGGGGCTGCGCCAGGAGGTCGCCCTCGCGGCCGGCCGGCCGCCCGGACCGGAAGGATCGGTGATGAAGCTGTTGTACTCACAACAGGCTCGGCGGATCGGCGAACTGGCCGCGGACCTGCTGGGACCGGCGGTCACCGCCGACAACGGCGAGTGGGGGACGTTCGCCTGGGCGCGGTGGGTGTGTGGAGCGCCGTTGCTGCGGATCGCCGGCGGCACGGACGAGATCCAACGCAACACCCTCGCCGAACGGGTGCTGGGACTGCCCCGGGGGCCGCGGTGACAACGCCGGCCGCCGCGCGGCCGAGCGCACCCTCGATCGCCACCACCGCCACCACCGCCACCACCGCCGCCACGACCGCCACCACCGCCACGACCGGCCAGAGAAAGGTGATCGTGGAACCATGATGACCGGCGAGCAGTACCTCGACTCGCTGCGAGACGGGCGCCGGGTGGCGCTCGACGGTGTCCTGCTGCCTGACGTCACCGCCGACCCGGGGCTTGGCAACGCCGCACGCTGGGTGGCCACCGGCTACGACCGCATCCGGTCGGGGTACCCGGACGGCGTGAACCCGATCTACCAGATCCCGCGGACGGTCGAGGACCTGCGGGCCAGGCTCGATCTTGTCCAGGAATCCGACGTGACGGTCGCCCTGACCTCCGCGGTCCTCGCGTTGCTGACCGCGGCGCCGCGACTGGCCACGGCGAACCCAGCCTACCGGGAACGGATACTGCACTATTTCGAGGACTGCCGGCGCCGCGACGTACGGTTCGCCGAGGTCATCACCGACGCCAAGGGCGACCGGTCGCTGCCGCCCGGCAAACAGGACGACCCCGACCTCTATCTGCGGGTCGTCGACCGCGACGCCGACGGTATCGTGATCAACGGGGCGAAGTTCCACATCACGATGGGCCCGCTGGTGCACGAGCTCGTCGTCATGCCCACCAAGCGGATGAAGCCGGGCGAGGAGCAGTACGCGGTGGCGTGCGCGGTGCCGGTGAACTCCCCGGGCGTCACCCAGATCGCCACCAGCCCGCACCCCCGGGGCAGCGACGGGCGGTCACACCCGGTGTCCGGCCGACATACCGACCCGGACTCAATAGTGATCTTCGATCACGTGCATGTGCCGTACGAGCGTGTCTTCCTCGACGGTGAGGTCGAGGAGTCCGCGGTGGTCGCCCACTCGCTCGGGCTGTGGGAACGGATCAACGGGGTGGCCGACATGGCGCGCCTCGGTGACCTGCTGGTCGGGATGGCCCAGCTCGTCGCCGAGGCGAACGGCGTCGACCGGATCCCGCACATCAAGGACAAGATTGCGGAGATGGTCGTCTACGCCACCCTGGTGCGCGCCGGGCTGGAGGCGTCCATCGCCGGCGCGACCCACACCGAGGACGGCATGATCGCGCCCAACGAGCTGTATGCGAACGCCGCCAAGTACCACGCCGCG
Organism: Protofrankia sp. Cas3; assembly: GCF_963555955.1. Lineage (NCBI taxonomy): Bacteria > Bacillati > Actinomycetota > Actinomycetes > Frankiales > Frankiaceae > Protofrankia > Protofrankia sp. Cas3. The sequence continues at coordinate 3,956 of NZ_CAUVXP010000150.1, read as the reverse complement.
GCGCACTACCCGGTCATGGTTCGCAACCTGCACGACATCGCCGGGGGCGCCGTGGCGACGGCCCCCTCCATGGCCGACTACGACAACCCGCAGCTACGGCCCTATATCGACAAGTACCTGCGGACCATGCCCGGCGTCGACGGCTACTACCGGATGCGGCTGTTCCATCTGATCCGCGACGTGACCGCCGACGCGCTGGGCGGCCGGGAACTGGTCTCCTGGCTGCAGTCCGGCGGCGGACTGTTCGCGCAACGCACCGTGACCCGCAAACACTACGACATCGAGGCCGCCAAGGACCTGGCCCGGCGGGCCGGCGGGCTCCTCGACGGGGCCGAGCCGGCGAGCTACCCGGACGGCCATGGCTGAGTCTGCGACGCAGGCGACCGGCACCCGGCCAGCCGGCCAGCGCCGGGTGGCCCTGGTCACCGGCGGTACCCGCGGCATCGGCGCGGCGATCACCGAGCGGCTTGCGCGCGACGGTATCCACGTCGCCGCGGTCTACGTCCACGACGACGGCCGCGCGAAGGAGTTTCTGGACCAGGTCAGCAACGCGGGCATGTCCGTGTCGCTGCATCGCGGCGACATCGGCTCGCCGGCCGACTGCGCGCGGCTTGCCCGCGACGTCGTCGCCGCGCACGGCCCGGTCGACTACCTGGTGAACAACGCGGCCATCAGCAGCGACGCCCCGGCGCACGAGATGACGGTCGAACAGTGGGACGCGGTCGTGCGGGTCTCGCTGTCCGGCGTCTTCTACCTCACCCGGACGGTGCTGCCCACGATGCTCGAGCGCGGCTTCGGCCGGATCGTCAACGTCGGCTCGATCGCCGGGACGATGGGCTCGACCTGGCAGGCGAACTACGCCGCGGCGAAAGGCGGGGTGATCGCGTTCACCAAGTCGATCGCCCGGGAGACCAGCCGCAGGGGCGTGACCGCCAACTGCGTGCTGCCCGGCCCGACGCGGACCGACATGGCGGCGGCCACCCCGGACGAGGTGAACGACAAACTGCTGCGGCTCATCCCGGCGCGGCGTGTGGGCAGGCCCGAGGAGATCGCCCATGCCGTGCGTTTCCTTCTCGACGACCTGTCCGGCTTCATCACCGGCGCACTGCTGCCGGTCGACGGCGGCATGAGCATGTGAACGGGCGTACACGTGAACGGGAGGACGGACATGCATCTCGATGACCGGGTCGCGATCGTCACCGGGGCCGGCTCGGGGCTCGGCCGGGCCGCGGCCCTTGCGCTCGCCGCCGCGGGCGCGCGGGTCGTGGCCGGCGACATCGACCCGGCGACCGCCGCGCACACCGCGGATCTGATCGTCGCTGCTGGCGGCCAGAGTTGCTCGATCCGGGCTGATGTCGGCGTGGCGGACGACTGCGCGGCCCTGGTGCGCCGGGCCGTCGACGCCTACGGGGCGCTGCACATCCTCTACAACAGCGCCGGAATCGCGCTCGGGAGGCAGGACGGGTTCGTCGCCGACATCGAGCCCGAGGTGTGGGACCGGGTCATCCGCGTCAACCTGTCCGGCACGTTCTACTGCTGCCACTACGCGATCGGCCCCATGCAGGCATCCGGTGGCGGTTCGATCATCAACACCGCCTCGTCCATGGCCCACCTACCGAACGGGCTGCTCGACGGCTACGCCGCGTCCAAGGGCGGGGTTGCCACGCTGACCCGATCCATGGCGGTCGGCTGCGGCGCGCGCAACATCCGGGTCAACGCGATCAGCCCCGGTTACGTCGACACGCCGATCAACGCACCTCTGCTGCGCAACGACAAGGTCCGGACGGCCTTCGCCGCCGGCCACGCCACCGGGCTCCAGACCGCCGAGGAGATCGCAGACCTCGTCGTCTTCCTCGCCGGCGACGCCTCCCGCAGCCTCACCGGTGCGGTGCTCACCTGCGACCGGGGCTGGACGGCGTTCAAGGTCCCCGATCTCCTGCGGCCCGCACCGTGATCACTCTGGCTGCCGCCGTCACGGTCGGTCCGCGACGGCGTCCGCGGACGCGTCCGCGAGGACGTCGGCGGCCAGGTTGGCGATGTTCGTCCGGCGGGCCACCCCGCGGGGCGACTCGTCGTATCCGGAGAGTGGGTAGCCGTTCGTCAGGAAGGCAAAGGAGACCTGGGTGACCGGGTCCATGAACGACACCTGGCAGGGTGCACCGCCATGCCCGAATGTCTCGGCGGAACCGGTGGCCGGTAGGTAGGCGCCGGGCAGCGTTCCGGCGACGACCACGAACAGGCCCATCGTCAGGGGGTTCGGCTGGGCGCTGTAGCCCTGCGGGTGCATCGTCAACCGAGGGCGGATCCCGTCGGTGACGGCCGTCGGCGTCCACCGTCCGGAGTGGAACAGTGCCTGGTAGTGCAGCGCGACGTCACGCGCCGTCCCGACCAGCGAGTGACTCGGCTCGCCGGCGGCCAGAATCTCGGGCTTCGACGGGAACCAGGGACCCCACGGGTCGACGGTCGCGCCGGTGTCCGGCGGATCGATGCTGACGAAGGGGGCGACGTCGTCGGCGTGGCGCTCCTGGGGTACCCCGAGCTCCAGCGACAGCCCCAGCGGCTCGGCGATCTCTTCCCGTAGGTACTGCGCCAGGGTGGAGCCGGTGCGCCGTTCGACGATCTCCGCGATCACCCACGCCGCCGACGTCAGGTGGAACTCCAACCGGCTGCCGGGCTCGAACGTCAGCCGCCACTTCGACATGGCGGCGAGCCGTTGACCGCGGTCGAGCATCTGGGGCCATCCCAGTGGCGCAAGGGGGAACCCGGCGGTGTGGGTCAGCACCTGTTCCACCGTCACGACGTCTTTGCCGTTGGTCCCGAACTCGGGAATGATGTCCGCGACCCTCTCACCCGCGGCGAGAAGTCCTTCCCCCATCAGCTTCCAGACGATCGAGGCGACGATCGGGCGGCTCGCAGACTGCAGGACATAGCGGGTCTGCGGCGTCGAGTCCCCGTAGGTCTCGAACAGCACCAGGCGACCGGCCCGAGCCAGTGCGATCTGTGCCGACGGTAACGGCCCGCCTTCGACCTCTATCCGGACGCGTTCGGTCAACAGGTTGAGCCGGCGGGGGTCAAGACCGACATCCACCGGGTCGGCGAGCAGAGCGACCGGCGAGCTGGACCCGCTGGCTGTTGTCCCACGCTCCCTTCGGTCAGCACACATGGGCTACCGGCCTTCCAGGAGTTCGCTGTCAATCATCTGACTTAGAGCGCTTAGCTTATGTTTTTATGGTGAGGCCGAATACTCGTGTCCGCGTTCCGGCGATCGGTCAGCGGAGCTGTGTCGGCCAACGGAGCTGTGTTCAGCCCGGCACGATGATGATCTCATCGCCGACGGTCAGTGCACCGCCGCGCACGATGTCGGCACGCAGGCCGCCTCGGTGCTCGAGGGCGTTGCGCACACCCGGGCGGGTGCGCTGGTCGAGGTAGCCGCATGGCGGGCATGATCGGACGCCGCACAGGACCACGTCGCCGATACGGAAGGTCCTACCGACAAGATCGAGCAGTGTGACGCCTGCGGTGACCAGGTTTCGCCGGGTCTCATGTTCGGCCAACTGGACGCCGGTGTCTGCGACGGCGGCGGCGACCGCCTCGCGTTCGATCAGCGTGACCTGCCGTCCTGGACCGGCGCGTCCGGAGAAGGTGCCGGTGCCAGCCGCGTACCGGTCGCCGTCCAGCCCTTTCCCCTCCACCGCGAACACGGTGCCGGGTGACTGCATTGCGGCGCCCCGCTGCGGCGTCACGTAGATGCCGACCAGGCGTCCCCGGACCGTCCCCGTCGCGTCAGCGTCCGCCATGACCAGTCACACTACAGTCCGCGGGTGTAGCCGAGATACCTCGGAAGTCGGCCACGATCGCCTCTTGGTCGGATATCGCCCCACTTCGTGGGTCTCGCAGGTCACGGGCGTGCCGTTCCTCGTTGATCTCACCGTCTCGCCGTAATGGATCTTCCGGCG